>NZ_FWZT01000012.1 GCF_900177345.1 Pseudobacteriovorax antillogorgiicola | reverse complement strand
CTTCCATGTAGCCACTTGGGTTGCATAAAGACCCTCCCGACGGAGGATCTCCCCTACAGCACCTCTTTTGCCTTGGGTTTGTTCCAGTTCTGTAACAATCTTCTTCTTGTACTCAGGGCTGAACTGCCTTCTTTTAGGCTTATCCTCTACCTGATGTGTGTCTCTACTTTTGGTAAGATTTTCTTGATTCTTTGTCATTTTGAAACCTTTCACTACCGCGCAAACATTATACTAATCTATCGGCAGATTTGTCTCATACTCCCCTGGCACATAGCGCACCCCCATTTTATTGACCACGCCGAAGCAAGTCGTTGGGCTGAGGAGCATGGCAGTGTTGATAAGATGGATCAGAAAAGGAAGATTTGGATCAAGGCTCACCCCTTTTTTTTGAAGTTGTTAGAAGAGTTGTACGCACCTTGGCAAGCAAAACGAGCGCCAAACTCAAGTAGAAACAATCGATCTAGTAATCTCTCAACTCGTTATCTGGGATACAATTACGAGCATCCTGCTACTTGCTACCAGCTTGGTTGTGGCGTGGCTCTTTTTAAGAAGAGATCGATATTCCCAAAGTTTTTCATAGGCTGGAGCATATTTAGCTTGGCAGTAGTCTGTGGAGATATCTATTACACATCACAGGTCGAGGACATCAGTGAGGCCTTGGGAATCAAAGATTTTGCCCTGATGCTCTGGTCTCCAATTTATGCCGTGCTATGCATTTCATATATGCTGGTCTAAAAGAGAGTTAAAGCAACATTCATCTGTGGGTGAACCTAGGATAGGTGGCCAGTCGACTTACGAAACCATAGCAGGGCCAGAAACCAGTAATTTCTAGAAAGTGTCACCCTGCTCTAGGGCATAAAGCTAAATAATGTTCCTTAGCAACTGAGAGCCATTCGAGTAAAATGGCGATGGGTGCACAATGAAGGAGTCGTATTAGGTTCAATACTTATTCCGCAGGTGGCGAAAGAAACTTTGGGCCCAGGAAATTATAAATTGCCTATGAGTGACTCGGATTTCAAAACTATCATGAAGATGCGGGGAATTTTACATGGTTTGAAGGAAATGGCATGAGTCCGAATATGGGAAGTAAGGCTCAGTAAAAGAAAAAGTAAACAACACTTCAAACTATTTTGTAAGCACCTTATTGACTATTAGCCTACCGAAAGAACCCAAAGGGTGCCTTCCGGCCTAATTGCTTCTAGACCCCACTAACTCTATCAGGCCAGTAAGTGCGACAAAGAAAATGGCAGCAATAGGCCACACGATCCAGCTTGAATCCCAGTTCGTCGCCCAAAAACTCCAGGCAAGATAGAACATAGTGATCAACGGCCAATAGAACCCCGCTAACTTTTCACCGAGAATCGTCCACCTTGCTTTTTCAGAGTCAGTATCGATGATTCGAAGAAGAATGCGATAGGCTTCATACTGTGCCGTCGTAGGGACCATAATAAGTATGCCCCCGGCAACCATCAGCAAGGTAACATTGATCATGGCAAAGGTGAGGGCTGAGCTGCCGATTAACATGGATGCGGATAAGATCGGGACGACCGCTAAAATAAAGAGAGCGATACTTATCGACAGCTTGATATTGTAGCTTCGTCTAAAGCTTCGTAGCTTTTGCTCATAAACGTTGACTATACCGTTGGCTAGTTCAAATTCTCCCTTTTCAAGAGGGAGGGTTTCGTCTTCGAACTGGTTCGTTCTGATAAAAAAAACTGATGCTTGCGGCAATCATAAGAAGCAAGAATACAAGGCCAGCCATTACAGCCGTATTTCGTGAGGAGTCGAAGTAGCCCATTTCATACATAGCAAGACATGAGAAAAGTCCTATTGGTGAGACGACGCACAAAGAGACTCCTTTAGATACAAGCCATGAGGCACTAACCTTGTAATTGACGTAGTTCGAGGCTTGTTCAAGGTGTAACTGAGTGGCCTCATTCTTCTTGCTGGACTGGGAGGGATGCGAAACCTCCTGCTTATCTCTTAATAGGTAGTCGGTCGAAACCTCGAAGATATCTGCCAGCAAGATAATCTTATTCGGGTCAGGGGTACTGTTCGAACTCTCCCATTTTGAGACTGATTGACGCGAGACATCGAGTCTTTCGGCCAGGTCCTCCTGCGACCAGCCAGCCTTCTTCCTTAGCGAAACGACCTTTTCTGCCAGTATCATGATCTTCGTACTCCTTTGCTTGTTCGACGTGTGGAGTATAGGGAAATCAGCGGTTGCATAACACCAATTAGGCTTGATGTTTTGGCAACTGCTGGTTACGTTAGTGCTAAATATCTATTCTTAAAAGCTTTATCTTAGAGAGTCTTTAGGATTTCCTGGAACCATTCACCTTGGATAATTGACGGAACGACAAGTCCGGCTCTCTAAAAATGCTTCGCCTAGAAGTGCTTCGAATACTGAATAGATAAGCGTCAATGTTCAAAGTAATGCAGCCTACCGAGTATCCTATGATTCCAAGAGGTAGAAAGTGCCTTCTTCCGGCAAACCCGACGACTCTAGCAGGCATACCATAGCCACCATCTGTCACTGACGCAATAACCCAGAATGGGCCAATTGTATTTGAAAGCCCGGCTTCATTTTCATGTTGTATTGGCATATTATGCTGGATGTGTGCTTGCCCAGAGAGTAGGCTGAAGCCCCAACTAAAACAGTGTCTAAAAAATCTTAGTACCCTTGTTTTTCAATTTGCACCTCCGGTAGAGGGATGACCGGAAAAGTCATCGCCGAAGTAGTCGAAATATCCCAAAATTCTGTTTTAAGTACGCTCGTAGACATTTAGGTAAACATTGCTGCTTCGACCAAACTTTTATCTATCCGGTCATGTGCGGAGATTTGTTCTGACAAGTCTCGTTGCATTTCTTTGATGTCTATGTATGCCGGACATCATCTTGATTTAATGGGCGCTTTAGGACTGGATAAGATATCCTTTATCTTCTCTAAGCGTGCGTCATATTTTTTATAGATAGGAATTTTTAATTTATAGCCTTCGTTAGGCTTCAACTTTTCGTAGAATCTGTCAGCTTTATTGAACTCACCGGCTATGTAAAGGGCCTGAATGTAAAAATAGGGATAAGGATACGCCCAGTCCGGCGTCAGTGATGCATGAGTCTCCCATCCTATAACTGACATCTTTGCAAAACGTTGAGCCTCGGCTACTTTCCCTGAAAGGATTAATTCGTAGGCGTATTCAGAGCCACCAACTCCTATTGAGAAGTTGCCTGTTGATTTACTCCTCGAAGACTCTTGCTCACGCCCCAAAAGGTACTGGTTTAGAAACTGATTCGAATGATAATAGTATTCATTTCTCAGCAGATTTTGATATTTTATTGGCAATTGCCCTAATCTCTCCATGATTTCAAACAGGTCTTTGCTAGCCTTTTCCTTTATCTCCCGCTCCTCTTGCCTGCTCAAAAGTTCCGAATAGTCGCCTGCCATGACCGCTGAAATGTACTTGGCGTGATCGCTATTAGGATATTGACTCTTGTACTTTAACGTCATTTCGTAGGCAGCTTTAAGGTCATTCCAATTTGTTGACTTTTGCAGCCTCCGCCACTCTTCATACTGTGTATCGTCATTTATCCAAACTTTAAGAGGGCTTTCCTTTTTTTCATTGGTGTGAGCGAAGGGTGCGCTAAACAGATACGTAAACGTAAACAAAACTTTCCCGATATTAAGCTTCATCATCTCTTATCTCCGCTGGTACAGATGGCTGTTTTCGGCAACTCAAAACAATCAAATAAGGCTTCGAACTTTCTCCTAGTTCTTGTTTTGGCAAGGGCTAAAACTCCACGAAGTTTTACCAAAGAGCCGGGAAATCAAGTAATATTGCAGCGATGCCACGAATTTAGACAGATCATTCATTTTTGACTAGGAGATCCAAGTGAGGTCGCTTCCGAAAAGCCCTATGCGTCAAACAAAATACAATCGTGTTGGTTCGGAAAGTATGGGCTTCATTGTCGCTCCTAAATGTTTTCACTGCATAACCATTTGGCAATTGCTCAGCGCTTTGTAACTCAGCTAAATATTCCTATTATTAGGACCTCCTATTGAAGGCCCTATTTCAGTAGCTTAGCGATTGGATTCTAACTTGCTTATAGATAGTGACAGTTTCTTTCTAGATAAGGATGTGCCTTCATGAACTTCAAGATACTAGCACTGCTTTTAGTCGTCGCAACAGTTTCCTGTTCACCTAGTAGAGGCGGAAACAAGCAAACTAGCTCAAATCTTTCGTCAGTTACGTTCACGGCACCAAAAAAAGATCTGATCCCTGGTCCCGTCGAACTAATTGAAAAACTGGCTGTATTTATAGATCCTACGCCAGGAGGGAGCGATCAACCCTACTGCAAGGATTCAAAAAGTATAGGGAAATACATCCCCTTCAACGGCGAAGAAATGAACTTAGATTTTGATATCTTGCAAGGATGTACATATAGGCTTAGTGTCTCTCTTAGTGGAGAAGTTCATGATTACTTTAGGGCGCGTGAAACGATCCGCCCTGAAGACACATTGGGCAAGAGTGAAGTTGCAATCACGCTAGAGTTTAGCCTTACAAGGTCTGGAGTGGAGTTTGGTTTCGGCTCTGATAATGAATCCCAAAGTATTGTCGTCGAACCGATAAAAAACAGTCCAACAGCTACCATCGAAACGCCCGTAACAACACAGGTTAAAATCGAAACCAAAATTCTAGATACTTGTGACCTCTCTCGACATGTTTCAGCAACCTCTGAGATGAGTGAAATACCTACCCACATAGGTGTGAAGTTACGAAGTGAATTCGACCTTTCAGAAGAAACAGTCAACGAGATCAAGATGCGATGTGGCCCGTCTTTCCAAGACCTGACTGTAGACAGCCTTATTAAATACTATGATATTTACTGTCGTGTCAGATATGAGGTGACCTACAACCCATACAAACTCGATAGCAATACTGACTCAATTCTATTGCGTGCAAATTTTGCTGGAGTCGTTGAAGGCCAACGTGAATACAAAAGCGTAAAGCCTGACTATTACACTTCAGTTTCAGCGAATGTAGTGATAGATAACTGCCATTTATACTAAGACCTATTGGGCCTCACAATTTATCCAAAACATAGGCCTTGGCTCACATGCTGGACTGCTGAAGACATAGCGTAGCTATGCGTCATGGCCAATCCGGTTCAAGAGAATCAGTTAACCTATTTAATGGAAACACGTGAACCTTAAGGCTTTTAAACGTGGGATAGCTTGAACGGATATTTTCATATGCATCTTTCATATGCATCCATTATCAGATGTGTTTGGTCTTAATTGAACTACTAGTTCAGCGACTAAAGACTCTCCTGATAATTGGTTGATTCTCGAAACAACCGACCGCAGCTACCGTAGCTTCGGTTTCTGATAGAAATGCTTCTAAGCTCTCTCGTGCGACACTCTCTTTGCTATAATTGCTTGATAGTAGTACGAATCGAATGCTGTCTTGGTCAGGTGAGCAGTTGCAAGCCCCACATTGTTCGATAGCAAACTGTGTGAGGGGAAGATCGATTGTACCAAATACGTCGGAGCTTTTTTCGCTACCGAACGAGACAGCGCTAATTTTCGACTTTGAGTTAGCCATGAGTTCGGGTTGCCCAGCTGCTGCAAGGCTCATAATCAGAAGACCAGAAAGCATAATCCACTCCTATCCTTAAATGGATGGTCATTGTATTGGCTAAGCTCACTCGGAACAAGTAAATGAATGGCTTACCCGACTGGCATTGAAGCTGCAGAAAGCAAAGTGAAGCGGGTGTGATTATGGCTAAATATCTATAATTATTAATTTTCTATTCGATGATCAGGCCAGACTTTGAGTTAAGTGTAAATTTTTTTAGTAGCCTTGCAATATTGTGGTTAGTTGGCATATAAGTAATTTGATGTATTAAGGGATATGGGGTGGTAAGTGACTGTATATAAGATGCTTTTCCTTTTTCTAACGCTCAGTATGACAGCCTGTGTCACAAACTCAAGCACACATGATGAGAAAACGAAAAGATCTCACTACCTTGGCATCGTGGATAAGACCATGGGTTTGTCGGAGTCAATAAAGCTCTCTATGGCGCCGGAGCTAAAGCGTCAGTATGGATGGAGCGGTTCAGACGTCTACCAAGCCTTGGCTCTCTCGAAAATGGCTCACCTTAAAAGCCAGAAGAATTTAGTTTGGATGCAAAAAACATGTACAGGTGAGCCGCTGGACCCGAGATGGACCAAAGACTTTATTGACTCCTTCTCCAAAGGGGAACTTGTTGAGCATGGTGATGCAATCTTCTCATACATCCAAGGTCTATCGGTACTGAGGAAGATAGACTGTCTTACACCTGCAAAAGGCAGGTTTGTGATTGACAGTGAGCATATGAAAAGAACTCTCAAGCGATTCGTCGACTCAGTCAATTCATCCGTTTCAGTGATAAGAGAGAATCTTTCAGAAGGAGATAGGGAGCTATTTGATGTCTACTTGGCAACTCTAAATTCTTCATATTCAGACTTATTGGAGCAAGATTTTCTGGATCAGGTTGCTCTCGACAACTTTCCACTTTCTTTAATGTCGATGAAAGATCTCGACGCAAAGTATCAAACCTTCTTTAAGGAATCGCCATACTTCGAAAAAAGCTTTTCGACTAAAAGCCTGGACTACCCAATAATCAAGGAGTAGGAATGAAGTCAGAGCTTTACAGCGCCATTCTTTTGGCTAGCTCGATCTTACTCATCGGCTGCCAAAAGCTGAGCAATGACTATGATGAACTGATCGCTGAGTGTGGGAGTGTAAACACCGCCGGTCAAGATCAGCTTCCTCACAGGCTCTTTGATAGTATGAACAAGCCTATAGATCTTAATCATTCAGAATTCATAGTCTTTGGTCGTAGTGGCAAGAGACTTTCGGCAATTAGCAGCCCTAAAGGATGCTTGGTGGCAGACGACTATGCGTATATAATGCTCCCTAAGTCGAAGGAGTATATAACCACTGAGAGTAGACAAGCTGTTAAGGACTCGACTGTCCCGGTTCTTGAAATTGGAAATCAAGTTGCTGCTTTAGCACCAGGGAATTTTATCTCCGTTGTGACAAGCGAGGCTGTGCTACTCGAATACTGCTTTCAGAAAGCCTCTGATGATCAGAGCTGCATTGCGTCAGAGGATGTCTCGCTCACTCTTATAGAGCGAGGGCCATACACACTCAGTAGTCCTAAGGAAGATGGAGATTATAAGCTTCTTGTCAGCGGAACAGATAGAGCAGGAAACCAAATGGATCTCAACTACTCCTTTAAAGTCGATAGTAGCAAGCCAAAAGTGCAAGCTGACTTTACATTGGATTACGAGAGAATTCGATTTGGCTCAAAAGAGCCATACTTAGTTGCAAGCGGTTACCGGTTAGGTTTTGTCTCGGCATCAGATCCAATAAACGATTTGACGATTGAATTTTGTCTTTTCGATAGCATTGAAAGTAGAGATTGTTCGGGCGACCAGAGGCAAGTCTTCGGGGCTGAAAGTGAATCAATCAAGCTCACTGAAGGGAGCTTTCTATTAACTTATAGATCGAACGACCTATCGGGAAATGTGAGCGATTGGCAGTCAGATGAGATCTTGATTAAAAATCAATGCCTTCAGAGTGAGATTGCTTCAAGAATTTGTACTTCTATAGTGGAAGACTTGAGGATTGATGATGACTTTCTTGCAAGTATTGATCGACTAAGGTTTTCAACTATCTTTGAAATATCCGGTGCGTTAAAGATAAACTTAACGGAAACCATTTCAGATTTGACATTTCTAGAGAGTATCCTTCACGTTGGATCGATCGATATCAGTGATAACTTAGGCCTTACTTCACTAAAGGGTCTCGATAATATCGAGAAGGTCGATCTTGATATTAGTCTCATTGCCAATCCAGTGCTTGCTGATATATCTTCCTTGAACCGAATAAGGCAAGTCCTTGGTGAGGTTGTTGTCATCGGGAATCCAGAGCTACGAGACCTTACCGGCCTCGATAACATCGTTACCATATCAAAAGACCTTTTTGTGATGGATAACCTTCAACTTACCTCAATGAAAGGCCTCACGTCTCTACAAAGCCTTGGCTCACTTTCAGTCTTCAACAATGAGAATATGACTTCTCTTGACGGCCTTTTGAAGATTGAACGAGTGGACTCTGTGAACATAGAGTACAATCCTTCTCTCCATAATTTGTCAAGCCTTGCCCGTATTGAAGTATTAGAAGGTTTAAGGATTATTCAAAACAATAGATTAGTTGAGTTGGATGGGCTTCAAAAGTTAAATCGAGTAAAAGGTGAAGCATCTATCTCCTATAATCTGGCTTTAGAGGGAATCTCTTTCCCTTCACTATTGGACGTAGAGGGCCTCGAAATTTCGGGTAACGAGGTTCTGCAAGGGCTATTCGGCTTAAGTAAACTTGCGAGGGTAGGGGAGTTTTCTTTAAAACATAACTATAAGATTACGAGACTTTTGGGTCTCGAGGCTCTTAAAGAGGTATCAAAACTTGTAATTGATACTAACTTGGAACTTGAAGATCTACGTGGACTAAGCTCGCTCGGCAAAGTCAAGCAACTTTTCTTGCTTAGAAACAGGAAGATGACGAGTCTGCGCGGTTTAGATGCTCTAGCAGAGGTCGGTCATCTTAAGATTGCGTCGAGTAATCTTTTAGAAGACTTTCAGGTTAGCAATTTTACTAAGGTAAAGCTGCTCGATATTTCCAGTAATCCCATTCTAAAATCTTTTGAAGGCCTAGAAAGTCTTAGTTATATCGAGAGGGTCTCGATATCGAATAACTCAGAGCTAACGAGTATTGATGCTATAGCTAATGCTCTACCACTCGATGGGCCAAACGACTTGATTGATAATCCGAAGCTTTGCGGAGTAGCCTTTCTGAAGTTGGCAAAAAATGAGGGCAATTGTCTCCTATAGCTTCGAGATTCAGACATGTTAGACTACGGGACCAAGAAGAGCGTCTTTTCTTCTACCTAAGAACGAGGGGTGGTTTTTCAGCTGCGAAGAACTACATTCTCAATGTTGAAAACCCTCGTCTTGTAGCTCTTCAGTGTCTTATAATTCCTAACTCTCCCTATGCCTCTATTATTTTCGATCGGGCAGTTTTTATGATTGCAAGACTCGATAGTAAGCAAGCTATCGATGGCTATCAAAAAATTCAATGGTGATGTCTCCGATCGTAAAGACTTTATTCGCTAGCTGGGTAGAACCGGGCTAACTCATTCTTAGAACCAACAGAGATTTGATTGGAAGCCTCTTACCAGGTAGTTGTTCGGTCGGTTTTGAAGGCATCGTATGCAAGTGAAAACAGCAACGGCTTTTCTACACACCTCTAATGGGGCGTGACTTTCCTGGGCTCTCGCTAGCTAGGGTCAAACGAAGCATATTAAAAGGACCTAGCTTCAACATATACTATTGTTGTTTTTTGAGGCTTATAGTGTATTTTCTGACCCAGCAAAGATCGGTCATATTCTCCATTTCAGTGGTCCCTTCTTTCTCTAAGTCTATGAATACATTCTGAACAAAATTTTTCTGCAATAAATCACACTTTCAAGTGTTTAGTCATGACCACGCTATGTCGTTTTAGATAAGGATAATTAAATACATGAATAACCTAATATCAAAGCTTTTCGCGATGGCTGTGATTTCTAGTAGCACTCAACATGCTTTTGCTACTGAAGACAGTCCAACCTACTACCATACTAAAGTTTACGGGCGTGGACTTAAAAAAGTTCCCTATAACTTCATGGTTAATAAAGATAAGATTATCTATTTCGACTGTGCTTCTGAAGATAAGCTAGACACTCTTGTGAGTGGCTTCGGGCTAGAACCTATTGCGGTTGAAATAGACTCGAAGGAACTGTCAGCAAGTGCTGAAGCTGAGGCACATCCTAATTTTCAGACTGCGAAGGATTTTGTTGAAAAACTAAAAGAAACTGACAAGGATCAACGAGTTGAATTTATCACTAACAACTACAGCGTATTAAAATGCGAAAAAGAGGCAAGCTCGAAGCTATACGCTGACTCTAGCACAGAAACATACGTTATTGCTCAGGACAGAAATTACTTTGTCCCCTCCTGCCTCGGTCCTATTAATGCTTTAGGATATAACTTTGACTCAGCAGAAAGTGTTAGTCTAGGCTCGTTCGTCAAGACAGTCGAACTTGATTGTAAAAGCGAAGTAGATGGCGCCAACAAAGTGAAGATCGTTGAAGGACCGGAAACTCTAGCAACCGTCTGTAACGGTGCAACTGAGCGTTCACTAAAAATAACTTGTCGTGCAATTAGAAACGCTATTCGTGGAAAGGAAGGGGAAAGGCTAAGCTACCAGGAAATAAGCGACTCCTACGAAGATGATCATCATTGCAAGACTGAAGAAGCTGGCGGTTATGAGCTAGAATACTGCCCTAGTGTAGTCATCAAACAAAAGTCAAATGTGTCAAATCTTGCTCCATTCAAGTTTTTCGAGTTTGCTGAAGGTCTCGAATTGCCATCAAATCGTGTGGAAAGCCTAGACTCGATTTTCCAGCTTGAGTATCTAGAAAAATTAGATGTTCGCGACAACAAGATAAAGACAATCCAAGGAATCAACGGTCTTGATTTACTTATGGTCCTTGATATTTCAAGAAATGAAATTACCGACCTTACACCTTTAAAAGGCCTTGATCTAGTTTCAGTCAAAGCTGACTGGGATGAAATACACTATAAGAAGTGCCCGAGAGACGCTATTTCAGAAGCTTTGGCAGAGAAGTGTGGAGATATGTATAAGTGTTTGGATACGTATGAGTTGAACGCAACTTGGTGGGATAGCAATGCCATCGCTAACGGAAGAGTTGAGTATAAGTGTGAGGACGGTACTTCAAATCAACTACGACCCGTTGCTAAAACAACAGGAAAAATAGCCTGTAACAATCGATATGAGCGAAATGGAGGGGCTTGTGAGCTTGTTCTTTGCACCAATGGTCTTAGAAAAGGAAAATTAACCAAGGAAGATATTACTGGTGGAGAAATTATTACAAGATGCACTAATGAAGTAAAAATTGAAAAAGAGACTATATGTGATTCTGACTATGAGCTAGAAGGTGATAAATGTGTGAAGAAAGCCCCTACCTGCGGCTTTGGCGAGACTCTGGACCCGACATCTAACAGGTGTGTGCCTTTGGACTGTCGAGATGGGTACTATAGAAACTCAGCTGGTAGATGTGTTCCAGAACGTTGTCCAACTGGCTTTGAGCGTATTGGTTCAAGATGCGAAAGAATTCTGTGCGATTCAAATCAGGAGTTAGTCGGAAATAGGTGCGTTGACATAGAATGTCCGGCTAATGCTACAGTTTTTGCCGGAAAATGCTATTGTCCATCAGGTTTTAGCCTTATTGGTGATAGATGTGTACAAACAGGATGCGTCGATGGACCCTTCACGCATTGTGCTCCGAGAGATCCGGTTCGAATAACTGACGAAGCGAGGCTCTGTTCCATAAGAGGGGGCTTATGGACCGGTACCAGATGTATGGAGAACGTTCACATTGACCCTGGCCAACTTCCAAAGGAACTCGAGCGGAGGCCCAATCTCTGGAATAAGATTAAGCCAAAAGAAGAACTTGATTTTGAAAAAATCCGTACAATCAGAGATCTGAGGTCTTCAGACTTCGACTTAGAAGACTTCAAACGGCAAGACCCCAGTTCAGTCAACGACTTTAAAATTAGAACTTTCGATCGCGAGAGGTTCTAATGAGAGCTATCCTCATTGGAGGCCTTTTGGGCCTCTTTTCAACACATGCTTTGAGCGTTGAAATTAAGAGTTGCACGACAGCGGGACTGACTAGTAAAGGAGCTTACCTAGAGTGTGAGCAGTTGTTGCAAAAAGGTAGTTATGACGAAATTCTAGATAACATTGTTATTAACGAAGGGAATCTCCCTGAAGTAGTTTCTGAAGCAGTTCTTTCTAGAGTTTTTTATAAGAGCGCTGCTTGGTTTGGAACCTTTATTCGTTCCAAACCGGAACATCGTTGCTCCTATGGTGAGCAAGGTTTGATTTCCATTAATCGGTTCCTTAGGTTGGCTAGCTCTAGTCTTGAAGATAAGGCAGACGAAGATCAAATAGCAGAGTGGATGTTTCGATCATCTATCTTTCAAGGGATTATTGCTAAAAGTGGCTGCGACTCCAAAGTTTTTGATCAGAATAGTGTCGATTTCAAGGTTAACCAAGTCTTAGAGGAAAAGATTAAGCTCTATCTGATTGATAATCGCAAGAGACGTAAGGCTTTTGGATCTGTTTACGTCCAAATTAATGATCTAATGAAAAGTACTGGTGATATCGTTTCTAAGCTTGAAAAAGCAAAGGTGGAAGGTCGTATGGTGGATGGGGAGATATCAACTTCTGAGCCAATTGGAAATACGACTGACTTAGTTTGGGAGTTCGCTGGCCGAAAGGGAACCATTCGACTCAACAAGCTACGTGCTAAAAATAACCTTAGAGAGAAATTCTTTGACGAATTTCCTGATGCTAGGGCCCTTTCTTCTCAAACCAAGGCATTTAAAGAAGCTCGCGAGAACAATGCAATTAGAGGTCGTAAAGCTTCAGCTGATGAGAAGGATATAGCTGAATTTTCTTCCTATTTTGAGGGATTTGCGTTTAGATCCTTTCAGGCCGACCTAAATAGTGAAGCCAGTTCTATTAGTAGAGCGGAGATTGAGTTAAAACGATCTTCAGAGGAGCTAAATAGTTCTTACAGGCAATACCCTGAGATGAATCACATTTGTGATGCCTATGCTGACATGTACTTTTGCAAGGAGATCCAAGGTGAATAGAAGAATCAATACTACTATTTTCATACTCAGCTTATTTGCAAGCACGAATGTAGTTTGGGCTGAGCAGAGTGAGACCGGACTCCTTACATCTCTTCCATCAGATTACAATGTTCAGACAAGTAAGCAGTTGCTCTGGGAAAATATATTGGAACTCAACCTGTATATTAATGATGTTCAGAGTCGGATGAAAGTACTAGATGACTCAGATATAAGTAAATTGAATCGAGAGATCAAGAAGAAGCGTTTGGCAAGTAAACATCTTATTATCTCTTTATTCACCTTGGCAAAAAACGTCACAGACGAATCCGTACGATGCAAGATGGTTGAAAAGATCGAGTTAATCCTGCCCAGGTATCAGTCAGATTTAACTCTAGATTTAGAAGATATCACAATAGCTGGTACAAAGGTGAAATGGCCGGAGAATTTGGAAGAGAGTCTTTCAGCTTGGGCAAAGAAATGCTCCGAAAAACGATCGGCAGCTGATAGCAGTGGTAGTATAGAATCTATTGTCGACTCTCAGCTTGAAGATAAGATCTTGGATCAATCTTCGAAGACTGCTGCCATTCTCCGAAACTCAAAGCAAGAGATCAGTAACTACTACGAAACTATGAAGACAGCTGATTTCACTTCACTAATGGCATCTCTTTATGGTGAAAATGGATCTCTCGGCCTAGTTGATAGAGTCCAAAGTACTGCGATAAACTTTAAGGCCGTTGAAAATGATAGTCTAGGGCTCGATTCCTCCGCTGAAAGTCTAAAAGAAGGGTCGGAAGGAAACGACGACAAAGTAGGAAAACTTAAGGCACATCTTATCGCCTCCAAATGTAAGATTGCGGATAAAACGCTCGAGTGCGAACGTCCTACCTCTGAAAATTTGGATTCCTTGGAAACTAAGGTAGCGGCGGCTAAGGATTCAGTCGCGGCTCTTTTCAAATTGCTTGGCTGTGAACTTCCTCATCAAGCGAACCTAAAGAGATCGTTGGAAAGTTGCATTAGTTCAAAACAGCGAACCTCTTCGAGCGAATTTATAGATAGCACGGACTTACTTCAGAAGGGCCTCAATGACTATGTTAAAAAGATAAATGAGGAAAGCAACTGATGAAGAGAATTTTACTACCTTTACTAATATTATCCTCTCTCCCCCTTTTTGGGGAGAAGAAGTACTGTCTAAAGAAGAATGTAGACAAAATTCTTGTTAGTATGGAATTGGCAGCATCGCGTTTTGATTTTTTGTCTCTAAATTCCTACCATGACAAGCTCTATAACTTATGTAGCGATAACCAGGCCGATGAAGGTCAACGTTGGAAATCTTTCTTAACAAACATATCAAACTCATGTGATAGTAGCTGCTATGTTGGTCTGGTTGATTACTATGGATTTTTGCTAAGCATTAACGATCTGACTCCAGGTCCCTCCAAAGGTATAGAAGAGTTAAGTGTTCGAGGTCAGACATTAGCTAGCATGGGTATCAAGAATCTGATGCACGGATTAGAGTCTGGCGGTGATGGAGAGTCTTCAAGGGCTCGCACCGATGAGGTTTCAACTCCTTCGTGTGTGACTAGTGTTCTACCTTGTGAATTTGACAACAATAATTTTTTCGACTTTATGAGTCGACTGGTCAAACTCAAGCTGGCGAGGGCGAAGATATTAATCTACGAAGGTGACCATTTCCATCAAACTGTCAAGGCTCCTCTTAACCAGTATATGATTTCTACGGCCAGCTCGGATGGGATTGACAGTAAGTTTCGGAGCGCTGGTATTCGCTATACCATGGCGATGAAAAGCATCATAGATGCTATGACAGATATTCCAGGAAATCAGATGCCTGAATTAGCAGGCAAGGCTAATAGTCTCTTAGAGAAAGTAGAAACTCGTATGGAGGCCATCAATAAGGGCTATTACTTCCCCTCTATTAACCCATTTAGCGTGTCTTCTAAAACATTGTTCGAGTTGAAAAGTGAACTCAATGATAAGATTTCTAGAACGCGAAATATAGAAGATAGAATAGCGAACCGAGTCAAGGAACTAGAGAACTCTGGTATCTCGGTTGCAAACATGGAGCAAAATGAAAAGCGATGGGTTGATGATGAACAAATTGCGATCAAATCTCAGACCTTAGCTGCAATGAATGCCAAAATCGCTCAGATGTCTAGCCAAGCATCATCCATTAGGACACAGATAGAGGGTTTTGATTGGAAAAATCGTAATGCTGAAACTCAGGTTAACTACGAGTTACAGCTAACCTCTTTACAACTTGAAACCCAAATCCAAGAAGATCGTATCAAGCGTGAAGAGTCCATTCAATTGAACTCAGAGATGCTCTCTTCGGCCTTAGATGAAAGACAATCCATTCGCTATAAAATAGACAGAGCCTCAGCGGACTACCACCTGACAAACGAGATTGTTAGGTTGCAAGCTGAAGAAGATCGTCTAAAGAATCAGGTTATTAGGAACTTAGAATTAGAGTTGGCACAGATGAGAGGTGACCCTAATAACCTTGATTCTACAGGTATACTCGGAGAAAGGAAAAATGAACTAAAAATTCTTGAAGCCGAAAAAAATCAACTTGAAGTAGATCGGAAGTTCTATAGTGATCGAATTAGTTTTACTATGGAAACCGCTCTCACGGAAATAGAAAAACAAAAAGACATAATCGAAAATCGTATAGATATATTGGAGAAGATTGGAGTCAAGCAAGATGATATCTGTAGTCTTCAAAACGAGATTAAAGCTCTGATTGACGACGATAACAATAAGACTTTAGAAGACATCATTGAAAAGAACCAAACTCTCAAATTGATGTACGAAAATGAATTGGAACTTGCTCGAATTGATGCCTCCAATGCGAAGAGTCAAGTTGACCAACTAAAGAATCAGATTGCATATTTTAAAGTACAGAATAGCAATATGAAGGATATTAGGAATACCTACGAAGCGGCTCTTTTGAGATCAAGAATAGAAGCCCTAGTCTCTAAATCGAAAGCTATAGCTGGTGGTATGATAAGTGAAGTCAATCTAATCGATTTGGGAGCCTATGGCGGGACGATTACTGGTACGATTAGAGAGAACAAGGTTTTCGCAGATGAGTCGGAAGTCATGTGGGGTCACTTATCATACATGGCTGAATCAGCCCTTCAATTCGGTGAACGTCAATTGGAGTATGTCAACAATCTCAAGGCCTTTGAGACATCATTAGAACGGCTAGAAAACAGTCTAACAGCAGCGAATCTAGCAAAAAGTATCGCCTCTCTCAGAACAACTGTTAAGCTGGCCGAACTTGGAGACTTAGAAGATACTCAGTCTAGAAAACTTGGAATAGAACGAGGAAGATCCCAATTAGCAACTTATACCTGCGAAAGAGATATTCTTAATCTCGAATCTACATTGTCAAATGCTCAAGAACAACTTCATGCTTTGGAATATCGGCTCCTACAGAGAAGTCAAGATGAGAGCTATGAGAGAAATCAACTCTCTAAAATTTTGAGTGCGATCAAAGTTAAGGAAGAGTCTATAGCCAATAAGAAAAGCGAAATTGAAAGGCTTAACATTGAGCTTGATAAGCTAAATAATACTCTCTTAAACGAAAAGAACATTCTGATCTCTGTTACGAAGATGAAGGAAAATCTTTTAGACTTACAATCTGACATTGAGTTTTTAACTGATGAAAGTGAGAAGATTAGCAAAGCTATCTCTAGTCTTCGCAGCAAGAACTATATTCTAATAAGATCGAATACCACCAACTATGTTGATGAGTTAAAGAGTCTATTTGATAATAAAGAGGACTACTTTAATCGATTAAAGAGCTTAAGCAAGCTGAGCTCCTCGACAAATGACACTAGGTGGCAGCAAATCGATGATCTGAATTCGAGTATCAATGCTCTTCAGTTTCAGATTGACAAAACCAGTAAGGAGATCGTTGATTCCCTCACGAGTAGTCTAGAAAAAGATCAGCAGGATAGTCCAGTCCAGAGGTTTTCTCGTAATCAAAAGATAGTCCGTGATATGTTGCCGAATCTTGCCGACTTGGTTGAAGAAAGGCGTCAGCTGCTTTATGAGAGTAATATCGCTTTGGCCGAATATACTAAGAAAGTCAGTCTATCAATGCCGCGTCCAGAGGTGCTTCAAGCAACCTACTTGACATCATCAACTGCTCTTCACGAGATGAAGGAAAATATCGATGATGCTGTTAGGGGAGAAAAAACAGAGACTTTTGCGCAACATGTTTATATTGACCTAACAGGTTCACCTGTCTTCGAAGATCTAGCAGCCAATGGGGAAACATACTTTAGCTTTGGTGACGTGATTCTTCAAAACAATCCCTATCAGATCAACTCACCCTCATTCAACTCATACCACCATAAGAGGATTATCGATGTGAGATTCATATTCGACAGGAGATGTGATCTTATCGGACAGATTCCAGTTACACTTACGCACATGGGGATGAATCATAACGATCGCTTCGTCTCAGGAGTATATCGCTATGAATACTTTTTTACCGAGAGCTACGATCTGCCATATTCGATGTTCTTTTCTAGAAGTCTAGACTCTGATTTTGATCAAGTTAGAGAGATAGATCGCATCGCGAGAACTATAGGTGGGGTTTATATGACCAATCCAGGATCTTTAGGGGAACGGAGTGACGCTGTCAGGTTTCCATTGGCCGGTAGGGCCGTCAACGGTTTATGGAAGCTCCACTATCCGTTCTACGTTGACCCTGAAGGATCTTTGCCTCCTAGAAGAATTCCTACACCGTGTAAAGGTGAGGAGTCTCAAATTGAAGGACTAGGTGTTCATATCTGGTTTATAGGAGAACAGAATCAATGAATAAGATATTGAAAAGCAAGTTGGCAGCTCTATTGCTGGGTGCACTACTAGGATCTGCTATGAGCCAAGGATATCATGACTATCAAGATAAGAAGTTATGGCATGGAGTATTTATAACTCATACCAACTTGAAGGAATTGCTCGAAAAACCTGCTAAAATTGGTTCCTTTGACTCCCTAGAATCTTGCCTTAATGTTGGTAACTACATCAGGCGGAGAGTAGGCGATGATGTGAATGTTGACTATAAATGTCGCAGAGATTGCACTGAAGTCCTTTCGGGAAAGGGAAAAGTGTGTAAAGAGAATATCAAACTCAAGTCGAGAGGTGATCAATGAAGTGGCTTATCTCATTGATAGCAATTGTTCTTGGGATACAGTCTGAAGCTTCAATCGCTGAAGGTTGTGATCCAGAGAAGAATACAAGCATAGAAACAAGGTTGAAGACAGGGATCTCATGCTTCATCGCGGAAGACTATGACCTTGCTGAAAATCAGCTAATTCGAACTGAAAATGAAGAGGCGGTTGGAAATCAGATTAAAGATACCAGTAGTTTTTTATTGGGTCTTATTAACTGTGGCAGAGGTCTAGCCCTTGTAGGGGGAAATGAAAGTCGTGTTAAGGCTGAATTGTGCAGCTATCGCAAAAAGAGCTATGATTTTCTACTTTCTGCAGACTATGCAAATGTAGACTTTAGTCGGTTTAAGGCTGAAGAAGATCTGGCTACTATAAAAAAACAATACAAACAGTGTGGTGTGTTCCTTGGAAAAGATTATGATAGTCTTTGCAATCTAGAAGATAAACGAGAGCCGTCCGCTGTCGTTTCTGATGCTATCGATACAAGATTAAAGTTCTACTTCAACAGCAGTGCTAGCCCGTTTTATTCTGCTTTTTTTGAAAAGCAGAAGATTAGCGAAAATTTCCTTTCCGACGCTAAGTCTATTATTTCAAAGCTTAGCGTAGAGCAAAAACGTTTATCTAGTGATCTTCATACTATCCAACAGCAATATAATAGTGCCGAGAAAAAGGTTACCGAAGAGTTTAATCGCTATCTTGAGTTCAATAGACAAGCGTTGCTCCTGGTTGATGCGATGACATTGCTGGCTAGCTCTAGTATTGATACTGCAACCACAGAGTTGATTAATAAGTCAAGCGATTCTATCGATTCCACGATCAGCAGCATAGAATCTAAAAAAACAACAATCCAGAACTTACAATCTCAATTAGATGTCCGTGAAGTGAAAAAGAAAGCAGCTGGTCTTTGCCGATCTTACTATTGTACTAACTGGGGCTTGTTTCAAGTTCTTGAGGAAATTGCTCCAACTGAAGATATTTGTGACTATGACTATGGTGGAGTCGGCTCAAACTTAGTTTGTACCGGCAAGATTACAACCGATCTAACAGTCGATCAATTTTGTGAATCAATTGCAGCTGACTTTCCTCAATTGAGTTCCTATTGGTCAAAAACCAAGACCTCTGATTCCGCTGCTGCAGACAGAATAATAAGTTGCCAGAAAATTAATATCTAGCCATCTATGATCGAGAGAAAAATGATCAATTTACGATATATACTCGCATTAACACTGAGCCTTTCAACTAATGGTTGGGCTGAAGATAAATCACCAAGCCGTTATGGAAATTTCAATCGCCCTAATTCCGGTGGCACGGTTCAATCCTCCGGTGAAAGTCCCCGCCCTTCTGAGTTTACCGGAGCAATGTCTTATAGGGTGTCCTTCGACCTTCCTCCGGGGCCAGCAAACTTTTCACCTGAGTTGGGCTTAAACTATCATTCTAGAAATGGGATTGATACCTTAGGGATTGGGTGGAGTTTTAGTGTGTCTAGTATACGAAGGGATACTGGGCTAGGTATTCCGGACTATGACTTTAAACATGTAAAAGATGCGAAGATCCCCTTCAAACTGGGTGAAAGTTTAGTCTTTGAGAGTGAAGATGAAGGTATTAGTACATTTAGGCTTGAAAGAAGCTCTGAATTCATCTCAGTAGAATACCACAGCCGCGGCTTTAGTATTAATAGTCGGAGCTTTGAGAAGGGATGGCTTGTCAAGAAAGCTGATGGGGTCAAGGTGTATTACCCTACAGATCCCTGTGCGATAGTTCAAGATATTGAAGATCGAATGAAACCATGTCATGAAGATATAGTTAGCAATAAAGTATCGTCTTGGCTGCCTCGTTTCTACCTAGATAAGCAGGGAAATACTATAGAATACCGTTATAAGAAGATTCATGGTCAATTGGTAGTTGATCAGATCCTATACGGTAAGTCAAAAGTCCAATTTAACTACTTCACGGACGCTCGTCCCGATACGCTCATCGCATACTCCCAAGGTTTTCCAACCTATAAAGCGGCTCTAGCTAGTAGCGTAAGCATCTATTACGATGAGCAGATTTGGAAAAAGTATTGTTTTAACTATGACGGCCCTCATCTTCAAGGGACTCTTGTTGCTCCAGATTGTAAAGCAACCGGTTCAACTGTGGGAGAGTCTTTGCTTCGCGCCCATAGAGTGGAAGACAAGGATATCAACACTTCTGTCCGCCTTAAAGATATCTATGAGTTTGCCTCCGAAGAGGACTACATACGAGTTGAAGAGCGCCATCCAGAGAAGCACTTTACCTACAGTAGCTGGATGAGTTATGGCGATGAGAGTGAGAGACAGCTTATTTTTCCGGTAAATGGATTCAACTCGGCATTCGATCGCGATAATATTCTTATCGACCTCAATCAAGATAGCCTCCCAGATATTTTAAGGTCTGGAAGAAAACTACTTTATAGTATCAACAGCGGGCGTCACGGGGTGGATGGGAGTCAGGAGAGAGAGGAGCTATTAGAAGAAAAGTCTAACATACTCACCACTGGAAGGTTAGATACTTGGTTTTTTCGCCTAAATGATATGGATGGCGATAGAGTTTCTGATATCATTGAGATAAGCCTCAGAAAAGACTCCGATTCGAATTACTATCTTACCTGGTACGGCGGACAAAAAAGCAAGACTTCAGAGTTCTTTTCTACTAGCAATAAAATGGTGTTACCCAAAAGCTGGCGTCCCTCTGACTTTAAAGGGAAGTATTCTCGCTTTGTGGATATTGATGGTGATGGGCTGTCCGACATTATCACTATAGTTAAGATTGGGCGAAGATACAGTTTTAAGGTTCTAGTTAATCATGAAGGGAAAGAGTTTCGCGAGTTTCAGAGAGAGATACCTTCGCATCAAACAGAAAAGCTAGGTCCGAATACCTTTGATGATGAATCGGAGTATTTTAGGCTTCGTGATATGAATGCTGATGGTCTAGTTGATCTAGTCTTCTTAGAAAGGTCGGGATTTCGTACCTATTTTAATCAAGGGAACCTCTTTCAAGCAACTGATAAGCCGCTATTTGCTGCTTTGGCTGGAACAAAACCAGCAGAATATGGGGGAGGAAATCTTACTACATTCGATAGAAACATTTCTCTAAGAGAACTATCAGATAGCTGGTTTGTCGATGCCAATGGCGATGGACTTAAAGACCTGGTGAATGTAAATAGCAGAAACCGGGGTGAGCTACGTATACTTCTTAACCGTAGCAATGGCAGGATGAGATCCGTGTTTGATTTGATCTTGGTTCAAAAAGAGGATGCTCCGAGGCCCAATCTTTTGCCAACTGAGCCCGAGTTTTCAAGGGTTTTGGATATAGATGGCGATGGTATGGAAGAGATCTTATTTTCATACTCTGATAGAATCTATATGATCGATTTTAATCGAAAGAGTTCAGGAAAGGAGCTAGTAAAGTCTGGTCTTTTGACGCGAGTAAGTCACGATAATGGTCTTCGAACAAGTATCGCCTATACTAGCTCCACTGCTGAGTACCTTCGTGACGTTAAGCAGAAGTATTCTAATACTAGGGCGCTGCCTAGAGCCATCAGTCTGGTTAAGAGGGTCGTCACTCAGGTCCCTCATACGAAGACTAAGGTGTCTGAGTTTTACTATCACGACGGCCATTATGATTATTCTAGGCGAGAGTTTATCGGGTTTAAAAATGTCGACGTTGTGACGATTGGAAGATCTCTTGAAGATAGCAACTTAGTTAAAAAAACATACTATGATGGCAGTGCTAATGATGGCGGCTATGCTTTCTCTGGGCAACCCAAGAGCACTGTTGAGCTGGCTTTAGAAGAGAATACCTACCTCAAAGAACTGATTACAAAAAAGCTAGAGATACATACTCTGCCCGAAGTGAGTCTAATTCAACATAGCCGTGAGCAATCTTTGGTATCGGGTAAACCAGGTGACTCTGTTCAGACGGATTTCGAGTTCAACCTCAAGTCCTATCAACAAAGCCACGTCGTTTGCCTTAAAAAGAAGGTTACTAGACACTTTAGAGGGGATGATTACTTAAAGGGAGATCAAGTTGTTTTTGGAGGGATTCAAGAAACTCTGGACTGCGACCAGTATGGTGCTAGAACTTCATACAAGAGAGTATTTCTCGATACACATAGCAAGCCCCAAGATGCTCGCTCTCTTGAGCAGATAATAGAGTACGATGATAGTTTCTATGACGATCATAACTACCTTCTCATCGAGAACGATGCAAGCTACCTAGATGATAGAAAGGTCTTGGAGAAGAAATATGAATACTTCCCCAACGGCTTACTCGATAATGAAAAGCAATGGATTCGGGATGCTTCCTATAAGACTACAAGCTTCACCTACGATGAGTATGGCAATCCTCTAACAGAGTCACACGGTTCAAACAAATACACTTATACTTGGTTGGATGGCACTTTTCTAAAAACGGTTGTCAACCCCTTAAAGCAATCGCAAGAAGCGATTTATGACTGTGATCAGGTAGCCGAGGAGATGACGCTCTTTGGTCTCAGCTGCGAAGGAAATGGTCGTCTCCTTAAGCTTACCAACGCCAACAAAGTTGCTACCTACTTTGAGTATGACTCCTTGGGTCGGGTCGTATCGAAATTCAATGCCCTGTCAGGACTTAAGGTCGAATTTAGATACAAATGGGGAGATTTTCAGTCCTGGGATCGTGTTTTAATGAGCCATAGTTTGCCCTCAAACAGTGGTACCTTCCAGTATCTGAACTTCTCAGATCAATATGGTATTGTAAGAGCCAAGCTTGCTCAGGCTGAAGCTAAGTCTGATGGAACCCTAGTTAAAGGGGCAAGGGTAAACGAGTTTCTGATCCCAGATGCGAAGGGAAAGATAAAATCACAGTTTTTTCCGTTTTTTTTAAAGGAAAATATAGGTGAACTATTCAAGCTAGGGTATCTCGACCTTCCTGCCAATGAGAAGATGATCTCTCTTAGTTACGACCACCTGGGACGACTGCTGAAGAAGGTATACCCTAATGGTAAAACTCACGAATACAAGTGGGAAGGTTATCAAAAAGAGTTTAAAACCGGATATTTTAGCTTTGACGGGGTATGGCAAGAGAAATTTGAGTATGTTTTGTCAGGCCCTTCCCAAAAGGTTTTAGCCTTTACAAACGGTAACAAGAATACCTATAGCTACGATTATGATGGCTTAGGACGGTTGATATCGGTTAAGGACCCATTAAATAATGAGATCAGTATTGATTGGAATGGGTTAAGTGAGAAAGCGAAAATCGTGTCCCCTTCCGTTGGTATCCTTAATTATATATACGATGATCTTGGTCGAATTGAGCAAAAGCTTATTACTAACCACCAGGGCAGCCAAGTGCTGGAACATAATCGTTTTACTTTCGATAAACTTAATAGAGTCAAGCAGAGGTTTGTCAATGAGAAGCTGGCATTCTCTTATCAATACGATCGAAAAATTGAGGTAAGTGATAACGTGAAGGAATGCCTTCATGGAGTTGCGCAGTACCCTATTGGTAAACTTTCGGAAGTCGAGGTATTTGGCTATCAAGTTCCCATTAAGAGGTTCTATGCTTGGGATCAATCTGGAAACCTCCGCTGTGATATCAATGAAATTAGTGAGCGGACTTTTGTAGAGTCGCACACCTACGATATGCTTGATAGGCCAATCAAAATAGTCGACTCAATTGGTTTTGTAAGAGAATATGATTATCAAGACGATCAGTATCTTAGGGGCATCCCAGGATATGCCGATGAGATCTTTTACAATGAAAAGGGTCAATTGGATTCTGTTAGGCAAGACACTATAGGCTTAACCATTGACTATCAGTATGACCCCGAAACTCTTTCTTTGACTAACATTACGTCAGCAACAGATAAGGGCGGGATTCTCCAAAAACTGAGCTACCAGCTTGACGGCTTGAGTCATATTGTGGGAGTCGTTGATGAGGTTAAGAATTCATTACATCAAAACTCGGGAGCCCGATACACTTATGATGATGCCGGTCAGTTAGTTACATGGCAGGCATCTCATAGCGATATTGTGGAGACGTTTGTCTATGATGAGGTGGGTAATTTTAAGTCGAACCCACTATTCTCAAGAAATCCTATGCTCAGCGGGAAAGCTCCTTATCAGCCTAGTGGAACCTTGGACAAACCCTATCTATTTGATGAGTTTGGACGATTGCAGAAGTCGCCATCTATTTCTGCTGCGACTTGGGGTTATGATAATAAACTGACTAGAATTACTACTGCTGGTGGTGGAGACTCAGAATTCGCCTATGATCACACGGGACGAAGGGTTTGGAAATCAACCACCGATAACTTAGGGCAAAGAACAGAAACTTATTTCCCATCTGAAAATTACCATGAAGAACATAGAGAAGATGAAATTGTAGGCTATTCCAGTGTGTTTTTCGAAAAAGATAGGGTCGTTAAAGTTGAGCATAGGCCTTCGGGAAGCAAAACGTTCTGGTCTCTTAGAGATCATTTGCAAGGATCAAATATCGTCCTTTCAGATCTTGGTGAGATGCGCGAACAAATTGTCTATAGCCCCTATGGAACGGAGCTAGAGCCTTCGGGTAGGTGGAAGACATTCCTTGATTCTTTAGCTTTCGAAGCTAAGCCTAGGAAAACATCATATCGATTCACGGGTCATTATAAAGACGAAGAGTCAAACATATACTATGCTGGCGAAAGGTATTACGATCAGTCAATTGGACGCTTTATCTCTCCTGATCCTTTGTTTTTAGAGAACCCGGAGCAATGTTTAAAGAGCCCTATAGAATGCAATCTTTACTCTTATGGTAAGAATAACCCTATGAGCTTTAAGGATAGCACAGGACTAGTGGCGGAAACTCCCTGGGACGGGTACAATTTTGGTTTAGGCGCTGTGTCCCTGAGTCGAAACTTGGCCATTGGTAACTATGGCTGGGCAACAGTTGATGCTGCCGGGATGCTTTACGATGGAGTTTCAACCTTAGTACCAGGCTTGCCAGGGGGTGCTTCAACATTTATAAATGTCATGAGGTACAGCGATGAGGTCGTCGACGCTGGTCAAGCAACAGTCAGAGCAGGGAAGGACCTATTAAGGAGAGTTGGTCGAAATAGCCAATCTACAGGTACCCTAGATGCTATAGCTGGCGCAAAGGCTGCAGAACAAGCCCGCGATGCTACTGCTCATCAACTTAAGCGCAAGCATGCGACATATTCAGGTGGCTACAAAGACGGAAAAGTAGTTTCTGGTTGCTCCAGTAATCCGACTGGTTGTGCAGAAGATAGTATTGCCCGGCAACTTGGTTCCGATGCAAATATGACGAAAGCAGTCGGTTGGCGGAGAAACAAGACAACAAGGGAGTTAGAATTGAGAGAGATTCCCGTATGTGTCAATTGCCAATCAAAATATAGCAGAGGCCAATTTCCAAAAGACGTAAAGTTTGACTCTGGTGGTGCTTGGAGTAACTAATAATCATGGGAGGAGTATCAGGAAAATGAGCCGTTTAGTGGAACAAGTAGAAAAAACAGATTGGTCAAAGTTTTCAGGACCAAAGTGCTATCAATCAGATAAAGTACCTGAAGCACTTAAATCTTTAATTATGCTTACGAGACCAGAACATGCAAATGAAGTAGGTGATAAAGTTATTAATGCAATAGGGAATAATCATCGAGGCACCTATTATCCAGCGATCCTTGCCGCACTAGAGATAATCGTAAGCATAGCTAATGATGGTGAAAATCTGGCCCGTAAAACTTGTGCAGAAGCTATTTTAAACGACCTGTATTATTTCGAGCCTGAAGTTGGACAATTCGAAGACTATGACTCTCAAGGATTGAAGTCTTTTGCTATGAAAGCCTTAGCTCCTTATTCGGACGATTAAGGATTAGTTGGCGCAAAGAACTCAAGTCAGTTAATCAAAGTTACTAGGTGGGGAAGGCCAGGTCTTGAATCAGGCGATTGGGTAGTCAAAGGAGGTAAAACACCCTTCAACTATCTTCGATCCTTCAAGTGGGATCCATCAGGTAAGCTCCTCAAAACTGGCAATCAGTTCACGCCTTATAGAAAAGCAGAGACGTTTTTGGTGCCTAAATCCTCTGTACAGTGGCCAAAGGGATGGGGCCCAGATGGTAGAATCAAGGGGATTTTTGGCCAGCGCCGTTACTATCCTCAGTCTGGAGGGAATTAATGGAGGTGGTTTACTGGATCTTGACGATTTTTCTATCGCTACTTGGTGGTTATGTAGTCGCTTTAAATAGTTTCTGTGTTGTTCAAATGATTAGGGGGTACAAGGTTGGATCCTGGATCCCATTGCTAGGTGGCGGATGCATATCAATCGCAGCAATAGTTGCACCCGTGGATACCGTTGCTAGCTTGTGGTGGGTGCCACTGCTTGTCGATTGGGGGTGTGTTCCAGGAATCGGATGGGCTATTCTGTATCATGCTAGTAGGCTAGTGGGCGAAAAGTTTGGGAAACATAGCGGTTAGAAGGCGCAAAGAACCTTGTATCGAAGCCAGCTGATTTAATTAAAACACACTCGATTAGTGGGAATAAGTCTAGCAAGAATGTCAAAAACCTAATTCAGTCGATGAAAGCCAACGGATGGCAAGGCAGTCCAATAAGCGTTATCGAACATAAAGGGGCTAAGTACATTCTTGATGGACACCATAGGGCTGCAGCAGCACGAAGAGCTGGTGTCAACGTTCCTTACAACAAGGTTCCTGAATCTGGTTTATCAAGTTTCGGATACAAATCAATCGACGATGTGATTCAAGCCGCGTCGGAGGCTGGACCAAATAGGCTGAGGTTATAGTATGTGTAAAATAGATAAACTAAAATTGCTTATATCGCGCTACCTCGAATTTATGGCTATGATTCAAGCGTTGTTCAAAATGAAAACAGACTCGACAAACCCACTGCTAGACTGGCGGCAAAAAAAGCTCCCTCAAACTGGAAAAATTGGGAACTTCGAGTACGCCTTCCATGGTATGGGAGTTAGTCTTGAGGAAGGCGATTTTGACGCGGACATTGAGTTTGGAAACGAAGGGGCCTTTGGCTACTTTGACGCCTGGAGGCTTATCTGCTTCGCGCGAAACTATGAAGAGTTTTCTGAACTAAATAACCAAGAAGAAATAAGTTTACTGTTAACCCAGTTAAAAGTGGCTGGATACATAAAAAGGGACCAAGATTGCTGGACTGACGAGCTTTATCGCGTTTGCGACTAAAAAGATGGCGCAAATAACAAAGTATTCCACTATACAGACAAGAAAAGTGCAGATGCTATCGCCAAATCAGGTGTTATCAAATCTGACTCAAAAGGTAGAGTTTTTGTAACAACTGATCAAATCCCTGCAAAAGATGCAAACTTCGAGCTTTTTATGGGGCGTGGGGGTACGAAAGGTACTCATCGAATCGAGTTTGATCTTAAAGACGATATCAACTTAATCCCAGGTACCCAACCAAATGAGCTAATCCATCAAGGAGCTTTAAGAAACGGTAGGCATGGTAAAATGGAGATTTTTGAAAATGACTTCTAAACCCTTGTTCGAAATAGAAAATTACTACGAGCTTTTGTCACTTCATCGAATGCTTATGGAAGCTAAGTTCAATGAAGATCCTAATGATTTGGACATAAGTGCAAGCCCACTAGCGTCGAAAATAACAAAGCGAGTTGTAGAAGCACTAGTAGAGTACGATACCCAAATGAAAGGTGAATCTGCACGAGAAAGATGGATCAATTGGCTTATGATTTCACCTAAAAGAAGAGAGTGGGCAATCGCGGAAAAGTATGCTCAGAAAGATCGCCAGTTTAAGTCTTTGAATAAAGGTGAAAAAATACAGTTCGTACGAGATCTTTTTTCACCTTTTGAAATTCAGGAAGAACAGGTTGAGCACTTTATTCAATCAATAGTCAACTATTGATGCTAAGTTGGCGCAAATAGCGGACTCAATAGAGCTGAAGCACTTCGAGATGCAAAACTTGATGAGATTTCTAAACTGTCAAAAACCCAGCAATCTAAATATACGACTGTAGTGGGTGCCCATGATCCAGCTACAGGCAGGGTCGCAGTAGGGGCTAAAGTTAGTGGTCGATGTAATGCTGGCAAATGCGCGGAAGATCTAGCTTCAGAAGCGCTTGGAAATCCAAAGAATATTGAGTTTACGAAGGTAATTCGACCAAGAACACAGCAAAGAATTCCTAGGTGTGATAGGTGCACATCTAAGTATGGACCGGAACAATAGGTATGGTTATGCTAAAAAATATAGAAAAAATTGACTGGAGTAATCTAAAGACTGCTTCAGGAACTGCTTCAGAAGTACCCCGTGCAATCAGGGATCTAACATCAGTTGACTCTAAAACTAGAGAGCGAGCATACTGGCAACTTGACAACCATGTGGTGCTTCAATCTGACCTTTACGAGTCGGCATATTTTGTTGTGCCATTCCTGATTGAAATACTAGATTCCAAAATCATAGATGGCAGAGAATATGTCTATGATTTGCTGTTTGAAATAGCCAATGGATATGCTCCAGAAGATGAGATTTGTGTCTATGACGGGTGCAAAATATATATCAAGCAAGGCACTAGGGATAGGGTAGTTGCTGGTATAGAGACTTATATGAAGGAAATTCTCGATACAAGTTCAAACTGTCGTTCTAAAGCACTTGAATTGGTGGTGTCACTGAAGGAAAAGTTTAGAACAATTGTGCCAGAGCTACAGGAGGCGATTGCCAGAGAAGCATCCAGAGATTTTAAAAGAGAATTGACTGAAGCACTTTCAGAGATTTCAGTTGATTAGTTGGCGCAAATAGTGGTTTGCACCGAAAAGCGGAGGCTGCAAGGGACGCATTATCGGCTGATTTAGCCAAATCTAGACATCCTCCAGCGACTGTTGTAGGGGCGTATTCCCCATCGAAAGGTACCGTGACAGCTGCTGCCAACCGTGGAGGTGGACGCGGGTGTGCAGAAGAAGTTTGTGCCGCAGCATTGGGAAATCCGAAGGATATTCAATTTACAACAGCAGTAAGACCTCGCACAGGCAAGCCTGTAAAGGTTTGTAATAATTGCGAGTCCACGTATGGGCGAGGTGCCTTCCCAGATCCAAAGACCAAATATAAGAGTGGCCCATAAACAAGGATTATTAGATGAAGAAAACTCCAGATGAAATACTAGGCTTTGAGTATGATTGGCTAGCATGTGATGAAATTGGAAATATTGCACTTTTTAGCACAGCAGGAGGGGGATTCGCACCTGCTGCATTTCTTGAGGATACGGACAAGTATGATGAGATGATTGATAGATTGAAATCTCAAAGTGTGACTAGTTCAGCTGCTTTTGCACCTAAGCTATCAGATGGCTTACCAAATATCTGGAAGGAGTTAGCAGAAAGAGGGATCTATTCTTTTGATTCAGATGAAGATGGAGGCCCTTATCGGTTGATCGGAGTTCCTGATAAGCCTATCAAACTTGACAAATTAGCTGGAGATATTGCTGAATCTATAAAACCAATAAGATTCGGGAAATTGCGATTTGATAAGGTTAACTCTATCACCATCGCAGATTTTAGAAAAAATGGCATTAAGTAACTTGGCGCAAAGACACCGAAGCAAATGGCCGACGATTTAGCTTGGCAAATAAATAAGAACAGCGTTGATTTCAAAACAGTCAACAAAACAGGGCATATAGGCCTTTGAGGTTAAGCTCACTTAGATATGAAAACTCTCACGCTTAAAGGCTAGCTTTCCGCCGAAAGTAGCCTAGGGGATGTGCAAAGCACTCCTTGGCATACATATATCACCCATTAATAGGTATACAGACTAATGAAAAGACCCCTTATAACTGCTCTACTTGCTTGGAACGCTATGTCTTGCACTTCTATTCAAGAAGAAGGTTTAAAAATAGATGATTTTTCGCTAACAGTTCTATCGCCTAACTCTTTCCGTTTTAACAGTACAATGACTGTTGAAGAGTTACCTGTTTTGTTCATTGGTGATACTATTAGAGTAACTCCAAAGTGTCAGAATAAAAATGGAGTCTGGATAAACAACGGTGTACAGGCTTTTCATATACCAAGTTCTATAGAAGCAGGTGAAGGAATCTATGCGAATTATCTATTTGTCTCATCAGAGCGACTCAGTTTCAATCAATGTGAATTTAAGTATTGGAGCTTTGATTTATGGTATTCGGAAATAGTGTACAAATTCGTGTGTGTTGAATTGATGGGCAATATTGTAGACGGAAGTTGCTCTAAGGTTTCTATTTGAGTGAATGCTAGCTTGCTCCGACAGTATGGGCAATGTTCCAGGTTGATTGTAAACAAGATGAAACTTGCTCTAGAATATTTCAGAGAGTCAGGGAAGATTAGTCCAAATCTCATCCCTAATGATCGAAGATAGAGTCATACTTTTCTCCATGCTCTCTCAGTTAAAGCCAAAGCCAACTTCTTTGACCCAACTAGGCTTCGTCAAGAAGCCACCTCAGATTTATTCCGGGTTTTCTTGAGAAGGTTAGGTTTTAGAACGCGATTAGAAATCAAAATCAGCGCAGATTTCTAGGAGTTCTCCGTTCTCGCCATTGAAATTCGTAGAACTACAGCGACACCAACCACTAATCAACTAGAATCAATAGCTATTACTTGAAGCTTCAGCCGATTAAGTGCTTTGTAAAATACACCTTACGGCTAAATCCTTTATTTACAACACTGAAATTATTGCAGAAAACATGGATCAAGTCTTGAGATAACGACACTTGGGAATTCTGTCCCAGCTTTCCACTGGACCAAACCCTTGGCATAACCTATACCTTCAGTAAGGTTCAAGTCCGGCCCCGGGCACCAAAAGTCAATAATATCAGTTATTTATAACGATTGCTTAAGAAAGAGTTGGAGACCCTTCCTCTGTATCGAGTAATTCATACGATCCAAAAGATGGCATCTTTTTAATTCGAAGACTCTCATTCTGTCGGCTACTATTCAGACTGCAATATTGCACGTGGTCCACATCAAGCCACTTCACCTTCAAAGAAAAGCTCTATAGTCCTTGCGATTAAGTACCCAAAAAAATGTAGCGCTGGCATTCTGAAAATCAAGATGGATTCCAGAGGTCAGGGCAGACTTGGGGCTTTGCCCTCTATTTCTAGGGGAGCTAAGGTGGGGACGATTTGCAGCTGTTGTTTCACTACCATCAGTATAGAGGAACATTGTCATACTCCACGTTTGTATTGTAGAACAGTGTCTCCCTTCCAGCTACAAGCCTGCCGAATGTCGGCATGCATTGAAGTAGGGCCTTAATGCGTCAAAACAAATAATACTAACATCAATATTACTTCCCAATTTCCAAGCAAACAACCTGGCGGTCTATCACTGGAGGAACACCATCTCTACAGCATTCTCTGTCTCTAAAATAACCGAGCTTTACCCCAACAATGCTCATTTCATTCACACATCTTAAACTATAATAGTTAATACTATTAGATATTTACTAAAGAATGCGCCAGGAGGATATTTTCCGCACGCGCAGACTACCTCGTTTTTCTCACATTGGACTAGATTCCTGCCAACCCACACGGGGAGCTTTTCTCGGGACTACACCCCCGCAGTGAAGCCCACATGTTCAATTTCAAAGAAAGAGGGACCGATATGAAATTTGTAAACGGCAGAGCTATAGGGGTTCTGCTATGGCTGGGCTTAGTATGCTATAGCAGCATATCAAGAGCACAGGTTTTTGGCGGATTCAAGCCACCCGTGTTCGTCGATCCAGAGATTTTTGTGCCACCCCCAGATACAGAGATCGAGTCACCAGAAGAATCAAATGATTCGAATGAAACTCCTTTTTGTGAGCAAAGCCAGCACCAGCTTGTCTGTGCGCAGTGGGCGATCAATCTTGACCCGACGACCGACTATAATACGATTATTACTAGCCTTAGCGACGAGCTAGAAAAGAGCTCTCCCAGGCAAGAGCTTATCGCTTCACTCCTGGCATACTTTGAGACCTATCCCCAGTATTGGCCTCAGGCCCAACAATCCCTTTCTTGGTCTAAGCTTTCCATTGATGAGACAATAGGGCGCCAGCTGCTCCTTAATGCTGTGATCTCACGCCAAGCTTTACGTCTTACCCAAGATCAGCTTGATCGCCTCGAGCTGCTCTTGCCAGCCTTGTTTGCTTCTTATCAAACGGCCATGACCACTCCTCTGCAAGAAGGTGCCACAGATCTTGATCGTGAGATTATCTTTAGCAAGGTTTTAGTAGGAGACACCGAGCTCTTATGGGATGACCAAGGTCAAATCGACCGCGAGCTACTGAGCTCCGTGCTAAACAATAGAACCCTCTCACCATCTCAGGAAGGTCTTTTGAACACCGCGGAGTTAGGGGTGATTCATAACTACCTCATCAGCGAAATCCTCGAGGGGGACCAGCTAGACAGCGAGATATTCACCATGTTCAAGGGTCACTACCGGGAGCTATGGAGAGTCTTAGCGCTATTGTCAGAGGGTGCCGATGCAGAAAAACAGTGGCTTTCAGAGCAGATTGGTCAAGATGATTTCTATGCCATGGCCATGGCCATGGATTTGGGTGGATTGTGGGACTGTGATGACCAGCAATGCAACGCCGCGGCGTACCTTCAAATCGATTATGATCAGTGGCAGGTTTCCAACCTGAATCAGCTCAAGGGGCAAAATGGATCCTACCGAGGAGAGTCTCTTAGAACCTTTACCAATCGGTGGCTGAGATTTTGGCGTTGGGTGGCCGACGCGCCCAAGGAACGCCTAAAACTTGCTGTTATGCTTAGCTCCCACCCCACATACCATGATGGGGGTCCTTCAAGACCCTTTGAAAGGACGCAAAGGAATCCAAACTCGGTAAATGTAGTTCGCAACTTTCAAGATCTCAGTGACTTGTTTTACCTTCCATCCGAAGAAGGTGACCCAGCTCTGGTCGATTTTCTTGATGGCTGCTCGAGCAGGTGGCAGTCTTGTCCACAAGCTTCAGAGCTACTAGCACCCCTTGTGATGGGCAGCTTCAAGGTTTTAAACGACCAGTTGCTTCAAGCTGATGAAACTGCGAGCACAGAGTTATCGAGCTGCATCCAGGGTCAGTCCCAGGGAGGAGAGTTCTGCCCCTACAAAGGTCTCGCGGGTGTGATTCATGATCGCGCGACTCTTGACCTAGTTAGCAGTCAAACAATTGAAGGGATCGAGCTTAAGGAAGTTCTTGCCCGCTTTGTCAGCGCTCAAGACTATTCCCAAGACTTTGACCCTACCGGTTTCAGCAACGGTATGCTTGATGGTGTGGCCCAAGAATATGACGACTTTGAAAACAATATTTTCATCAGTGCTAAGGACTCTATCCCACAAAACCTTCTCTGCTTCTATCTAAATTCGGAGTTTACAGGCTCTTCGGGCGACCTTGAATACACCCCGAGTTTGGATACTTTATCTCTTGGTTCCTACTATTTCAGTCGCCTGTTTGTAGCTGATAGCTTTGCATCTGATGCTGCTGAAGAAGACGTCCACGCTCGCTTTCAGAGGGCATTTGAACTGAATCAAGCAGAAAATGGATTCATGGATTGCTCCCTTGATGATACCGCATCAAGACTGGTTCGCCGCGGGGATACCTTAGTCTCTGATAAGTTATATGACCTGACAAACGAGGTGCAACAGGTTCATTTTGATCTGTCCGCACCCGGTGAAGAGAGCGAACTCTTCAGTATCCAATCAGCCATAGATAGTCAGATTTACAATGATAAGAAAAATTAAACACAGACAAACTAACACAAAATATAGGACCCAAAACTATGAAAATCAAAATGAAAAACATGTTTAAATTAGCCCCCATTTTTCTGGGATCAACCCTTGCATTTACCAGTGGAATCTATGCTCAGACTGATGCTTCAAACTCAGTAGTCGCGACTACCAGAGCCCGCGTGCAGATTCTTGAAAACCGTATCAAGGACCAGGAAAACACGAGCCTATCGGCGAGCCGCTTCCGGATAGAGCCTAATAATAGGTACTTGGGAATGGTCAGCTCCACAACAAACGGCGTTGCAAACTATCAGCAATGTGCCAAGATTTGTATTGCAGCCACTAACTGCCAGATTTTTGTCTACACTGAGAGCGAAGCAAAATGCGAACTTCAGAACTCTCGTGGAAGCAAGAGAGCTCAATCGGGTGTGGTGAGTGGTGTTCTCGTTGACAGTGAACTCTCTAAACTCGAATTGCAGGTCAAGAATCTAGAGGATACGAAAAACCTTCCCAACAGTATCGGTTCGACTCAGATCAAAGACAATGCGGTAGGTGCTTCCGAAATTGCTACCGGCGCCGTAGGTGCGCTAGAGATTGCAAATGACGCTGTAGGATCTAATGAAATCCAGGTGAATGCTGTAGGCTCTTCTGAAATTGCCAGCAACGCTGTTGGATCAAGTGAGATAGCAAGTAACGCTGTTGGGTCGAGCGAAATAGCTGACAATGCTGTCGGTTCATCTGAGATTGCCGCAAATGCTGTAGGAGCCTCTGAAATTGCCACTGGAGCGGTTGGTACATTGGAGATCGCAACGAATGCTGTGGGATTCAACGAAATCGCCGCCAATGCTGTGCGTGCTTCAGAAATCGCAAGCAATGCAGTTGGATCAAGTGAGATTGCTACGGGAGCGGTTACCTCGTCAAAAATAGCCGATGACGCGGTAACATCAAGCAAGATCGCTAACAGTGCCGTAGGGTGGAGTCAAATCGCTCCCAACGCCATCGGGACCAGCAAGATCTCGGACGGCACGGTTAAGTCACAACACCTATCAACCTATTGGAAGGACTGTAAGATAAGTGGATATAAGAGCCACTACGACTGCTCCTGTGACACTAACGAGACCGTCCTATCAGGTGGTGGATACGGTTCATCAGGAAGCTGGCAGTTTTCTCTTCGTGAGAGTCGACCGACTAGTAAAAGAACCTGGCGTATCGCGTGTGTAGATCGTGATGGCCGCAAGGAAGATTGCGCTGGAATGTCAATAATCTGCTTGCGAGCACGATAAGCCTCATGGTAGCGCGTCACGCGCTACCCTTCCCCAATCTGCCGAAACTTAAGGGGCGTGATCTCATAACTTGCCTTAAACAAGCGAATAAAATGCGACACGCTTTTAAAGCCGACCGTGTAGCAGACATCGTTGACCGGCAGACTCGTTTCTTTCAAAAGGGCTTTTGACTTTTCCAACCGAATCGATTTAATAAGATCCCCTGGCGACATATCAAATTCGGTCTTGCAATGACGATATAGCTTGGTGCGATCCAACTCTAGAAGTTCTGCTAGTGTCACCACTGAGACTGGAGCCGGCTCACCCAGGTTTTCAAGAATGGCGGTCTGGATTTTTTGAGCGATGGCACTTAAGGGCTTTTCAGCTTCGGGGGGCTCATGCTCTTCAGAGCTAACGGCAAAATGTTTCTGAAAGTAGTCATGCCAACGTTTGCGACCGGTAAGCAAGTTTCGAATCCTGAGCCTAAGCTCTTCCATGGCGAAGGGCTTGGTCATAAAATGATCCGCTCCGTGTCCCAGTCCTTCCATTTGGCCTTCAGGGCTATCGTTGGCGGTCAGCAAAATAAGCGGGATAAACTCCGTTTCAGGATCTGCCCTCAGTCGTTTAGAAAACTCAAAGCCATCCATCACAGGCATCATCACATCACTTAGAATGAGGTCAGGAATCTCTTCACGAGCAATAGTTAATCCCTCCTGTCCGTCTTGTGCTTCAAGGATTTTGAATTGCCTTGAAAACTGCAACTTAAGAAAAGCCCTGAGCTCGCTATTATCATCGATGATTAAGAGCTTTCTACGGTCCACATCCGCATCATCTGTATTTTGGGGCGCTTCTTCTTGTCTAGTCATGGCATGTTGAGATTGAGTCCATTCTAGCTTTTTGAGAGTTTCATGCTCACTAGCTGGAATCAATGGCAAATCAATTAAAAAGCGAGTGCCTTGACCTAGCTGACTCTCGACCTTGATGGATCCTTGATGCATTTCGACAAACTCGCGAACCACCGCAAGCCCCACACCCAGCCCTGTGCCGCCATACTTCGAGTCCTGGTTCTGTTGCACTTGGTAGTAGCGCTCAAAGATCAAATCCTGTTGATCAGAGTCGATGCCCTTTCCAGTGTCTTGCACGGTGAGCCGAACTCTATTTTCCATCACTTCGACACGGACATCTATCCTCCCCTTTTGAGGGGTGAACTTCATCGCATTAGAGACGAGATTATAGAGAATCCACTCAATTTTGCGGCCATCCAGCTTTAATGCCAGTCTATCGATCTCAGCCTCAAAGCTAAGCTTGATATCCTTTTGAAACGCCATCCCAGAAAACGCCTCAACCACATCCCGTGCCAGGACAATCAGGTCGTATGGTTCTGGCTGATAGGGCAGATGACCGTCGTCAAGCTTTTGAATCTCTAGTATTTGACTGATAAGGTTACTGAGTCGCCTGGCATTTCGGATCGCAGTTTCTAGATAGAGGTGGCCAGAATCATCTTTGTCCATAGGCTGAGAGCGAAGCTCTTCCAAGGGCGCTTGAATCAGACTAAGAGGCGTCTTTATTTCGTGGGATATATTGGTAAATAGATCATTTTTGGCCTTGTGGATGGCCTCGATTTTCTTAGCCTGAGCGGACACCGTAGCGGTACGCTCCGCGACGATCGTTTCAAGCTTTTGTTTTTCTTGTTCAAGCTTAAGGGTGCGAAGCTTTAAATACTGAGCCATAAAAAAGGAGAGTAAAACAACAATAGCCAGCAAGTAGCTAAAGTATGCAAGTGATGTCTGGTACCAAGGAGCTGCAATGGAGAAACGAGTCTCACCTATATCTGATAGACGGCCATAGCGATCCCTGGCCTGAACCTGTAAGGTGTACTTGCCATGCTCATGGTTATTAATTTCGAAACTGCGAACCGACTGCCACTTGGACCATTGCCTAGAAATTCGAAAACGAAACATGACGCCATCACGTTCGAGAAGAGGATGATGAATCTCGAACCTAAGGGAGTTCACCTCCGCCGGAAAGAACCAGGCTTCCTTTCTACCTGTTTCAAAGAAACTCTCTTCCTGGTCGAGTCGGGAGATTTTATGCAGGCGAGGCTTGGTAAGAGGGGCTAATCGATTCTTGGGGCGCGGCCGAACCCGTATCAGTCCTTCCGATGAACTGACAAAGATGTCGCCGTTACCACCGACAAAGATAGCTTCCACTTCGGTCTGATTTTTGAAGTGATGGAAGCTTTCTTCGTTCCACTGATACTTACCATCTCTCTTTTCAAAAAAGCCTAATTGCGGTCCCAAGCTAGCTAGAAACTTATCTTTGTAAGGTGTAAAGTTTTCCAAAGGAAATTTGCTTTGACTGAGGCTAGGACTAAAATCTGGATGCCTTTGCCAGGGATCATTCAGTTCGGGCCGAAAGCGATAGACCCCTTTATTGGTAGTAAAGATAAGCTCATCTCCCATCTTATGAAGTGCCATTCTTTGGCTTAAATCACGTGACGGGACCGCGAGCTTTGTGATCTGTGGCCTAGGCCACAGATCCAGTTGGCCGATCCGGAAGATATGACCTTTGCGATTCTCGGCCCATATCTCCTCTTTTGAGTCAAAGGCTATGGTTTTGAAGCGGGTTTTCAGCGCGGAAGCAATACCATCGTTCTTAAAACTAGCACCGTCTGGATCGTACGATATCCTTTCCATCCCCAGATTGCTGGTTATATAGTAGCGCTCATTGCCGGGGTCTTTGATGATTCGCTCGTAGAAAACCTCAGAATCGATGATATCATCCATTTTAAGTTTGGGTCCAAGCTCCCGGATTAGGCTGACACCGCGACTATGGAGAACCAGGAGTCCTGCTGCTGTGGGGTAGAAACTATTTACGAAGCTTAAGGAGGGAGCAATGCGCTTGTAGTAGCGCTCCGGTCGCTTGTGATCAATGACAAATAAACCCTTGGTCGTACCTACCAAGACCTCACCACGGAACTCGATAGCACCGAGTATACTTTGCTTGATCTGTTTGGGTGGAAAGAAGCCAAGGTCTTGCTTGAGGTCAACTCTGGCGATACCAGCATCGGTGACAGCCCATAGAAAACCTTCGGGACTCAAGCCGAGATCACGAGTCAGAGGACTGGGGAGTTGTCCCTTGCCGATGTATCTTTTTAAATCCGTGCCCTCGAACACGTAGATCCCATTTTCAGCTCCCAAGGCCCAAACTTGTCCGACTAGAGTCTTTGCGACCTGGATGTTTTCAGGAGCAGGGACCGATGGGACCCACCAGTCTAGGGTGCTATAAGCCCTGCCTCGTACTGACTGCCAAATCGCAAGGCGAGTCACGATAAGGTCCTGATCGGCTAGACTGACCATACCTTCAACCGCCGGTCCATTGAATTTTTGAGGCCCTGTGATCAGTTCTAACTTGAAGGTTTCAGTATCTAACTTTTTGAGTCCTTGGGATGAGATGTGAAGAAATAGGCCATTCTTATGGCTCATCATTCGACGAGCCCGTGGGGCTTCGAGCCACCGAACTGAACCGCGCTCGTCGATCTGGTAAAGAGCTCTATTGCTATTAAAATAGATGCGGGGCCCAATCTTGGTGACAAAGTAGATACTGGCGATATCAAGGTCTTTTGGGGCTAGAGAAATAAACCTCCAACCCTGCTTTTGATCGCGTTCGAAATAACCAAAGTCGCCGAACATCCCGGCATAGATGCGATCATTGTGGACTAAAGTATTGAAGATCTTGCTATTGTTCGGAGATGGGATCAAGCCCCAGCTTTGGCCATCAAATGTGGCAATGCCTTGGCCGCAACCAATCAGAATATGACCATTCCAAAATGACACCGACCAGCTGTTGTGTGGTTCGTACCGGGGTTCCTCAAAGAACACGAGCTCGGGGTCACCAAGCCATATAGGCTTATTAACAGCAAAGCCGCTCTTGGAAATAAACAGTGCAACTAGTAGCAGAATACGGATTCTTAACGTGCATTGCAACACAGTGGGTCCATCCTAAGTCATTCAACCCAGCAGAAAATTGGACTGTTTGGATGACATATCCAATCATCAAAATCTAGACAATTCTTAAAACCAAATCAGTTTGTACTATCGAGCTCCAGCTCAAGCAGCCCCATCAGCTCACGGGCAAAGATCGTTTTATTGAAGGCAATTTTCTATTTATCTTAGAATCTTAGCTCTTTGTGCACCAGCAGATTATTTTTCGCCCAGGCAGGCTACCCCCTTTTCTCAGTCTAGCGCTAGCTTGGCCCCGTCCTCGAGAAAGGCCTAGGCCCGGACCATGGTAAGTCAAACAAATGTCATATAGACATACTTAGGAGAAACCTAGTGATACACAAAACCCGCAAAGGACTGGTCCTGCTTGGACTGCTGTCCCTGGCCAGCTGTCATAGCCAAACCTCATCCTCTTCCTCCGAAAGGAGTAGCAACGAGCTCTTCATGGGTGAAGGGCTCAGCACAGGCCGCGAGCCACTGCCCAGTGGTGTTACCAACGCGCTTGTCAGCCCTGAAATGGAGGTTGATGAGATCCTGCAAATCCTTCTGCTCGACGAGACCAATGGCAACATCTTTGTGAACCTCGACGAGACTTTGGCCCGAGCTGATAAATCGCGCCAAGAAGCCATAGAAATCATGGAACGTGAGAACACTAACCGTGTCAAAAATAGGGACTACCGGGAGCGATTTACCACCCGCGAGCGCTGTTTAAACAATCGTGAGGAATGCAACTATGCAGGCAATATTCCACAAGCAGCGGCAGACAAGTACCGTGATGCTCTTTTGCGCTATGGTAGCATCCTCGACCTTTACACGGGTGAGGCCACCCAAGACCTCAATCAGATCGATGATATTAGCAAACTAGTCAGGGACCAAGACTGCCGGGCATCGCGAGTTCCTCGGGTGGTCACAGGCTTATGTAATGAAGTCAATCGAGCCCACGAAATCATGGAAATTGCCCGTTCGAAGATGAAGCAAGGGCTCGATGCCCAAGGCAATATCATCGATGACGACGAGTTTTATAATGGCTACATGCAGGGCCACAAGCTCTATGTGGTCGGCGAGCAGCTGATCAATAAAATCTTCTCCTACCGCAAAAAGGCCTACAACAGGATGCAAAGCATCATGCTTGGCCTCGGTCCCGAGTCTGATATTGTCGACGTGCCATATGTTTCTATTGTCGCGGAACCAGACCAACTCTTCACCCAAGTCGAGAAGTACCTTAGCCGCTACAAAGAATCTGTTGAAAGTTTGACTCTTGCCCGTACTGAACAGATTAGAAACAAACTTAACACCGAAATGGATCGGGCCCGATTAGATCAAGAGCGCAATCGCCTGCGGCAAGAAAAAGCTCAGCTCGAAGCGGACGTCAGGATAGATGCTGATGGTCTTGATGATAGCAATATCTGTGACGAAGACGCCGTGCCTGAAGGCGATCAAGGGCTTCTATTTCAGGAAAAACGATTCCTTCTTTGCCAGCAAAAAAAGATCGTTCAGCAAATGGAAGACACTAGAACCCGCAAACTGATCCCTGATATGAGGCAAATTTTCGGGAATATGAATCCTAAGCAGCTCGTCGAGAGCCGCCGGGTCAGAATCACCCCACGAACCAATGAAGCGACTTTTTTTACGCAATACAATGACGAGTCCGATCTTCCTCAGGGATCGGTGCACCTCAGCAACCTACCCAAAACTACCAAGACCCTACTCGAGGTTAAAGCGACGGAGGCGATTCCCTTCGTAAGCAACGCGATTTATGATTCAAATAATCCTTGGCCCAATCAGAACCCCATAGCAAAGCCCTCTAGCTTTAGCCCCAAAGGATTTGACCATGCTCTGGCAAACGAGTTTGCGATGGGAACTGAAGCCATCTGTGAGTTCAGAGCAAGGCCCGATGTCAACCAACAAGAGCCAGATAATGTTGTGAGCGATATGACCTCCATGATCGGTGGCGACATCGCCCCACTATTTGCTATCGCCGGCCCTGGTGGTGCTCTTGCAGGACTAGGAGTTGCTGGTCTCGCCGATGCAGCCAACGACTTCATCCAGACGAGTATGCCTCCCTACCCTGGCTCGGCTCATGGGCTAATGGAAGACCTTTGCGGTCAACTGGATACCATCCCTCAACCTAAGATGCCAATCCATGTGAGACAGCAGATCACTGATGTGAACGGTTATATCACCTCGACTAGCGAAGGGGTTAGCACGGGAGTCGACAACTCGGCGAGTTTTGACCAAAGCATGGGGATCAATGTTGGGGTCTCCGCTGATGTCAATATTGGCGCTTTTGGTATTGGCGGCTCTGTCGGAGCCAGCGGTGGGCTTGATGCAAGTATCTCTTCAGGAGAAAGCGTTGGTGCCAATGTCGGCAAGTCAGCAGATTTTAGTCTGGCTCTAGGCTTTATGCATCCTAAGGCTCGCTACCGCGATCAAAGAGTCGGCATGCTCATGGGCGAGCTGTACTGTGTCGCAGGTGGGCAGAGACGGCGGCAGGAAAAGCATTATGCAATCGGATCTGGCAACTATATTTCCATCTCTCCCGATGATCATGATTGTTCTACCGGTGAGCAGCTTCAGCTCGTGTTTCTTGTCAACGACGCCGAGCGAAGAGACGGTACTTGTCAAGATCAAGGTCAGTCCTATGCCTGCGCTTCGGACAGCGTAGAGATTCCCATCGAAGTATCGTTCTTCACATCCCTCCAACCGGTCTACGATTCCATTGTCGAGATCTTGGAGAAAGAGCTTGTCAAAGAAGTGGAACGCGATGGCCAAACCACTCAGATCACACAAACACTGTTTGAAAAGATCGCTCAAAATGCAGCCTATAGCGCAAACCCCTATGATACCGCCTTCAAAATTTTTCGCGAGGAGGTGCTCGCCCTAGAGGAGGGTCAGGATAACCCACCACTGGTGACCAATGAGCTTATCGATAAATTCAAACCTGTAATCGATCATCGCATCTCCTATGAATTGGATAAAAAAGAACTCGTTCGCATAGCTCATGAGCTGCGCAAGCTGGATAACCGCATTGGCACTGCTTTAAGGTCCATGCAATATGTTGACAACGTCATGACCATTGCCGATGATCTTGAGCAACTTTATGCCAACCCCGATATAGGTTATGCAGCGATCCAAAGAATCGCCGATGCTAGGGTCACAGTAGGTCGCATGTATGTGGATCACTATTTCGAGCGCCTGCGTCATTGGATCAAACTATACAACGATTCGATTCTGTACCACTTCAACCGAAGCAACGACAGCCTCAAGTTTCTCGACAAGGATCTCAAGCAATCCATCGACGAGGCCCTGGCTTCCATGGACGACCAGGATAGCGACGTGGACGAAATCCAACAAGATATCAATGACATGATGTCGGCACTCAACCTGACCGTCATCCTTGATGAAGAGGCTGACAAGCTTTGGATGACCGACATCTCCATCGATGATTCGCTGCAGCACTGCTACATGGATCTTGGAGAGGTGATTGACTTCGATCTAGCTTTCCGTAATCAGGATGAGCTAACAACTGAAGCAGCTAGCTACAGCAACAATCCCTATCTTGTCACGGAACAAGATCCCAACTACTCGCGCAGTATTGCTCGCTCCTTGTTTCATGAGTACACTAGCTACCTGAGACTGCCAGTAATTGCTGATCCGTTCTATGGCAACATTCGACCCTACATCAACCAGTCTCTGGGCCCCATCAGGTTGAGTACCGGTGCACCAATCATGCGCTGTAGCAACCAAGAACCTAAAGGCTTCTCTAAAATTCTAGGTGTCGCCGTCACGTTTCAAAAGACGGACGATCTTACTAGCGATGACGATTCCTTCGGCGATGACGGTTTCGATGAAGGAGGCTTCGATGACGGCTTCGATGACGGCTTCGATGACGGCTTTAGCAGTGTCCTTAGCGGTAACCTACTAGGCTCCGTCCAGATGCGCCATGATCCTGTGATGCATGCCTACCGCGGCGATGATACTGAGATCTTCAGACGAATCGACTACACTAGCCTTACCGACCTGGGAGTAGGAGACTTCTTAGAGAACATAGAGTCCCGATCCATCAACTTTAGCAATGAAGACGTGGATAGTGTCGACTTCTGCCGCGATCGTAATGGCAATGCCGATTGGCTTGGACGGCATACCGGCAATGGCTCTGCCTGCTTCCAAAACCTACTTGGCGATGCCTTTAAGACTGAATCTAGGACCATCGTTCCTAGTAAGACCTTCTACAACTCCTATCTAGGCGGCCACTGGTATATCTACTTACCTTACGTAGAGGAGCCAGCGCAGTCGGACTTCAATGTAGGAGACAGCTTTGATCCAACGGTCACGCAAGGTCATTGGTACAATTTCCGGCAGAAGGTGAGCGGCATGAAACTCCACTTCTACTTCCGCACCCCACAGGCTGTTAACTAACTATCAAAGCCCCTTCGGGGGCTTCAAAAAGGGATCCTAAAATGCAATACAAAACTCTTAAGAAAGTCGCCCTAGGTCTGGGCTTATTTACGCTAGGGCAAGGGGACCTCGCCCTAGCTCAGGCCGCCGCCGAATCGTCGGCCGTATCTAGTCCTGATAATGAGGGCAGTTTACTAAGTGTCAATGGGGAGGCTAAGACGTCAGGAAACCTTGGAGCCCTGAGCGTCAGTCGCAGCTTTCCCCTCCCGACTTGGCGAAACCTCTTTCCAGAGCTTTCTTTTTCCTACAGCTCTCAAGGGGGTCACTCGGAGCTAGGTTATGGCTGGAGCATGCCCATACCAAGTATATCTTTGGATCGCCGTCTAGGACTACCCAACAACGGCTCAACTCTAGTCAGCGATTTGGATGGACGTCTTAGACCCCTATCCAATAATCAGGTGCTAGACACGGATAAAAAGCTTTACCGGCCGCGAATCGATAACTCAGGCAACCTATACCTCGAGCATAATAAGGACGGTAGACGATACTTTGAAGTTCAGATGACCGGAGGCAATAGGTATATATTCGGTGAGGATAGCAACTCGCGGGAGGAAAGCGATTCTTTGACCACTACATGGATGCTTAGCAAAATCATAGATCCCTATGATAATGCAGTGGTGTTTAAATACTTCAAAGATCGTAACGTCGCTTACCTCGAGTCCATCGCTATGGTGAATGGCCAAGGGCGCGAGGACGAGTCCACCTCTTATGTGGTTGACCTTGTTTATGAAGACCGCAATGACACCTGGGTTTCTTATGGCTCGGGTTTGATTCAGGGCTACTACAAACGCCTCAGCTCTGTGAGCTCTTACGGTGTCACCGGTCTAGACGAAGAAAGCACCTTAAACAAGACTCGAATCGCTAAGATGGTCTTTAGCTACGAGGAGCAGGGACCCTCCAGGCGTTCGATTCTAACGAAAACAGAGTACTTTGGCAGTCAAGATACTGACATAACGCCCAACCACAGTTATCAATACACGGCCGACACCTACCGAGTCGGAGATTTCAACCAATATCAGGTTCAGGCCTCCGGTTTGCCATTATTCTCACGGATTCGCTGGCATGACTTCAACCGTGACGGGCTGGTGGATATCTTTGCCCTAAATGGTACGGAGTGGAACGTCTGGTACAATCTAGGACGTGATCAGGGTTTTAGCGCGGCAGAGACCTTACCCATCGGCTCTCTTCAGCTCGATAATGGTATTGACAGCTTTGTGGACATCAACAAGGACTTTAGCCCTGACCTGGTAACTTGGGATGCCGCGAGCCGGACTCAAGGTGCCCGGCTTAGCAGCCGCGAGAGTGGTCTTTGGAGCAGCGAGAAGAAAGAGGTCTCTGGGCTTCCAAAGTTGGCTCTCGGAGCCACCGCTGCAGATTGGGTTGACTATGATAACGATCGCGCCGTGGACTTCGTGCGCTACCAGCGATCGGGTTCGAATCTTAGGCTTTGGGTTTACCGCAACACATCGAATGGCGACGAGCTTTCTTTTGCCAGCCCCCAGATTCTGAACTTAGGCAGCCGCATTACGGTATCTCCTGATCAATTGAACTGGGCCGACTTCAATGGCGACGGCTTGGAGGATATTTACCATACCCTTGATAGCTCCAGTGGATCGCGGATACTTGCCTATTTATCGTCTGGACAATTGATATTTCCCACTTCAGGAGCGCAAAATGTAAGCCTGAGTCGCAAGGTCTATGGCATTAAAACCGGCAACAATCGCCCCTTCAGAGCCCGCGTTCAGCTCAATGTCAACAGCCGCTTGGCCGATCTTAATAGTGACGGATTCCTGGACCTTGTATACTACGGCCCCAAGACCTTAAGAATCTTTTACGGGACAGGTAAAGAGTTTCAAGAAACAAGAGTCTTCCCCTTCCCGGATCTGATAAAAGATCCATTTCGCCTCGAAATTGCTGACATGAACGGCAACGGGTCGCAAGACCTGGTCCTTCTTAGCCAGGATAATAGCGGTATTCACGTGGTCGATCACTACAGTGATGACAGCAATTCTGCACCCTACATGATGAGTAGGTACATCAACGAAAGCGGCCATGAAAGTTCTTTCACCTACCGCAGTTCAAATCTAGGCAAGATCGCCAAGGTCTATGGGGCTAGCTGGTTTCCCATGATCACCCAGGTGGTGACGAGCGTGCGAGAGTGGGCTACTGTTATGACAGATGATCAAGGTCTAGCCTTTAAACAGGTTAACCATAACGAGTTTGACTATGATAATCCGCGCTATGACGTCAAAAGAAAAGAATTTTTAGGTTTCCAGAAGGTTCAGGTAAAACTTTTTCATGATGCCAGTGCCAAACGATTTACCCGCGAGGACTTAGATTTCCTTACCGATGAATCAGACTCTTTGATGAAGGGTCACCTAAAGTCCCGCCAAATCTCCTATGTTGACCTGGAAAACCCTTCATCAAACGTCGATAGCTATGAGGAAGACAGCTACCAGTGGCAAGTGCTCGACCTTGTCAAAGATGATGATGTGCACAGGACCGTGCTCAAGTCCCAAAGCCAAACCATGAGGGAGGGCGAGGAGTCCCGTACAAACACTAGAAATATGGCTTATACCGTCAGCGACGAGGGGCTTGTCAGCGTGGTCGTTACGGAAGAACTAAGTCCAAGTGGTGAGATCTACCGGAGCAAGGTCGACGAGTACTTTACAACTTCCGAGTTGGGACGCTGGTCCCCTGGTCTCGTAAAATCAACGAGGCTGATCGGTGCCTCGGGTCAAGTCCTGGCACGCACTGATAATTTTGTCGATGACAAGCTGTCATTGCTTAGAACGGAGCGACTGCGCGGTGGACTCATGGAAGCTCAAGAAAGTCTCGTTTATGATGCCTACGGCAACCTTATCGAATCGACTGATCCATTAGGTTATAAAACCACCATGACCTATGATGATCCTGGTGCCTTTAACCTCACCTCGATTACTAAGAGCGCTGGTAAAACCAAGCTCATCCGCTCCATGGAATGGTCCGAGCTGGGCGATCTCTTGCTAGCGACCATCGACGAAAACGGTCAGAGAATTAGCTTCGCGTATGACGGACTCAGCCGGCAGATCTCAACCACTAATCCTGGTCAATCAGAACCCGTTGAGACCCGTAGCTACCAGTTTGGGACCAAGACAAGCTTTGGCTTTGCCAGCATTCAAGCTTCTAGCAGCACACGACCCAGCATCGGCTATATCGATGGTTTGGGACGACCCGTCGGAAATCTTATTCCTGTGGGGAGTCAGGACTGGATCATTACAGATTGGCAAAGCTTTGATCAACGGGGCCTCCCAAGGCTTAAGGTCAGCAGAGAAGCTCTTAGCGCCAATGATTCTATCGAGACTTGGAAGCCAGACCTTAGCATAGCTAAGGTCTTAAGCTGGGACTACCAAGGACGGGCCGAGAGGCTTCTAACACCCTCTTCTAGCGACATGGCAGCTAAAAACGAAACCACCTATAGCTATAGAATCGGCCAAGTTTCGGCTCATCTAGAACTAGGAGAAAGGCGGGACACCTTCTATGATCATTTCGGCCGTGTTTATCGTACTGAAATTGGTGGTTCCGAAGATGGTCAGCCTCGACAAGCTGTGAAGGTCTTCTTTGATCGTCAGGATCGGGTGGAGCAGCTTATCACCCACCAAGGTATAACAAGAAGCTATAGCTGGGACGAACTCGGCCGCATGCTCTCAGCTCAGTCGGAGTTTGGTCGCCAGACGCTGACCTACAATCAGCGCGGCGATCTGACCCTTCAAAACTATTATGACTCGCAGAACCAACTTCTGGGCTCCTATGAGACTATCTATGATTCCCTAGCAAGACCTACGATTCGCTATCGTCAGGATGCTGATCAAAATAAAGCAAAGGAGTTTGAGTGGTTCTATGATCAAAGGCCAGGCAGCGCAAATACCAGTACCTACACGAAGGGCCGCATCGCTAGCCTCTGCATGGCTGATGGATCGTGCCTCGACTATGACTATCATCCCCTAGGAATGACCGCTAGAAAAACCCTGCGCATCGCAAACCCTCGTCATAGCAGCGAGCATAGTCTAGGATTCGAGTATGATCAGTACGCCCGTCTGAGTAAGATCATCTATCCTAATCTAGAGACCACAGCTCTCCAATACTCACCTCACGACGGCCAGGTCACGTCTGTATCTAACTTGATCAAAGAGATCAAGATCGATCGTCTGGGTCGTCTCCTTGAGATGGCTTTCACAGATAGTGTGAAGCGATCCTATAACTACTACAAGAACCTGATGCGCCTAAAAACGCGCATCGATACGCTAGGAGCGGTAAGAAGCGAGCATAGCTACATCTACAATGCGCTTGATCGCATCACTGAGATAAAGGGTGGCATGCTTTGGTACAAGAGCTTTCAAAAAGACTTTAGCTATGACCAGCTGGGTCGATTGAGTAAGGCTACCTACCAGCTGTTCCAAGATCAGAGCGAGGGTGTTTCCAAAGAGTACAACTATGGCTTTGATAGCCAGGGCCGGATGAGCAACTTTGCTGGTAAGGCTCTTTCCTATAACTACTCCAAGGCCAGTACCTTCGATACCTACCTATCATCCATCGCAGTCGATGACCAGGTTCATAGCTTTGATCCGGCTGGCCGGCTGAAAGCTATATTACTCGCTGATGGCATGCAGGAGCTACTGTCTTGGTCACCAGATAACCAGCTGCGCTCAAAGACTATTGGCAATGACGAGGAGATTCATTACCAGTATCTGCCCAATAAGATGCGTTTTTCAGAAACGACCAAGAAAACTGATGGCACCAGCTTGGGCCGGGTTTTTCACTGGGATGATCTTGTTAGCTACGATGAGAGGAACGATGAGAGTACCTATCACTATAAGTTGGGTTCTACTGCCATTGCCACCCGAACTGGTGATGAGGACTTGCGCTATGTAATCAATGATCATCTAGGCAGTGTCTTGGGGACGGTGAGCGCCGCTGGGGAGATTCTTGACTATCATGACTACGACCCTTACGGCCAGGTGATCAGGCTGGGTGAGAGCTGGGACTTTCACCGCGATGGCTATGCAGGAGCCATGGGAGATTGGGAATCAGCCTCCTATCAGATGCAGCATCGTCATTTCTTGCCTGGCTTAGGGCAGTTTATGAGTCCTGACCCCAGCTTTTTGATGCAGCCGGCTCGATGTTTGGGGCGAATTAAGGAATGTGATCTCTATAGCTATGTTGGGTTCGATCCTGTTAACTTTGTGGATCCTACTGGGCTCGAAGGGGAAAGCGACAGTGAAGGCGAAGATTATATACTACCCAAAACCGAAGATACTACACACTATGCCGAAATGGTCGTAATCCGCGGGGACCAAGTAGTGAAAAGTCTGAGTCTTACAAGTGGAAAAGAGACTAACGAGGCTGTCCTTGAACCCTACTTAAAACCAGGAAAAACATACAAAGACAAAGAAGGAGTTGAGAAAATATCCAGTGGCTTTAATCGATCACTCGTCCATACTGAAAAAATTGGCCTTCTCTCAGTAAAAGACCGCCTGGAGGAGAACGACTTAGTAGTGTTCGATGGGGTACAGGCACCCTGCACTGGTTGCAAAGGTGCGATGGCACGAGCTGCAAATGGAGGGAACATAATTAAAGATGATGACAGTTCCAAAATGGGAAAGAAAATAAGGATTCAATACAACTGGCGGGTTATCGAAGGAAGCAAAGTTGTTCACTATATGTGGGACGCCAACACTGGTAAAACGCAAATTAAAGGGTCCAGTGATTTTGGAAGTGAGTACCACAGAAGAAAGACCAGGAGTAGTAAAGGGACATAACAAGATAGCAGCTGGTAGAATACTCGAATTGCTAAAAGTAGTAGGAGAGTACACGACAATCTTCTTTACCGATCCGTCTGGCGATGGCCTCGCGTTCAAGGTCTGAACAGGAGCTTTTCAAAACCTAGTTCGTTAGTTCAAAAACATGGGTACGTTGGGGTCCCTTTCTCCTTACGAGCATCAAAGGCATTGCGCCTTTGGTGCTCCTTTTCCTTTAACTACTGATTAAGCCATTTAAAGGTACGAATCGTCATAACAAGATATAGCAGGGCTGCAAGAATACCCAGAAGAAAGCTATAGCGATCCAAAGACCAAAAACTTAAATCTGAAAACTGATCTCCCACCCCCCCAATAAGTAGAACCAATGGTGATAGCAGCATCCCTAAATTAAGGATGGCGATGCTCGCAACTACCACGTAACGGATCAAAAAGTCAGTTCCCCGATTCGCGCCATTGATCGCAAAACAAGAAACAAAGCTTAGCAGCACCAGGCTAGGAAGAACCAGTTTCACTATAAGTCTGAGATCTGCCTCATAGCTGTAGGGGTCGGAGTCAAACACCATAAATCCCACGAGCAGGAGTTGCCCGGTGTAGAGCAGACCGAAGCGAAATCGATCTAGCTCTGTCAGCCGGCCTTTCTTCAAAGTCACAAGGTGAACGTTAAGCTTTTTAAGAATCATAAATAGGCCCTTTTATAGACATGCTTTTCGACTGAGTTTAGATCCAAGACTGGAACTCATAAAGTTCAGTCTGGGCGTACTCATACCAGTGTAAGATCCTAGACCAAGTCCCAAGCAGACCGTTAGCCATCAGGAGCGAGAAATAGCCTCGACGCTCATATCTCTGTAAGCTACTGTCAATGTTAATCTATTTATTTGGTAGAATATTTGTAGGTTTCAATCGCCATAGTCGAGAGCCAATATATAAGTAAGACTGACCACGTAACTAGTGTTTGTGCCTGTGGGGATGCCCGTTATCGCGAAAGTTGACCCCCTAGTAATGAGACTCCGCACTTGACGTTGAAGATTCACGTATCTATTGACGGTAAACCTTTGATCGACAGGAGTGATCGTAGCCAAGGCAGACGAAGCTAAGATGAGGCTCATGGAGACGAATATACCAAGCAGAGCTAGCTTACTTGCTAGTCCTATTTTTTGCGCGGAATGTGACGGATATTGATAGGAATTGTGTTTATTGGACATGGTTTTTAAGCATCCTATTTGGTGGCTCTCTCAAAATTTCGTTGTTGCAGCTCGACTAGTCTTTCAATACCAGTCATCGCGGAATTAGCTGTTTATCTGCCAATATCGAATAAGGGTTCCACCTGCTGTGGTACAAGAGCTTTCGTAGAGTAACTTCCCCAACCTGGCTTCTTCAAGAAGCCACCTCAGATTTATTCCGGGTTGTTCTTGAGAAGGCTAGGTTGAGAACGCGATTAGAAATCTAACATCAGCGTAGATTTCTGGGAGTTCTCCGTTCTCGCCATTGAAATTCGTAGAACTACAGCGACACCAACCACTAATCAACTAGAATCAATAGCTATTACTTGAAGCTTCAGCCGATTAAGTGCTTTGTAAAATACACCTTACGGCTAAATCCTTTATTTACAACACTGAAATTATTGCAGAAAACATGGATCAAGTCTTGAGATAACGACACTTGGGAATTCTGTCCCAGCTTTCCACTGGACCAAACCCTTGGCATAACCTATACCTTCAGTAAGGTTCAAGTCCGGCCCCGGGCACCACGACTCGAACTATCAACGAAAAAATCTCTCGGCTAAGCGCTGCCAAGATCACCACAAATCCTGAAGATTAGCCGCATCAACAAACTCGGAAAGCGGAAATCGATTACTAGGTCTTGATACAACAAAACTTTTAGCTACCCTACCTTTAGCAATATTCTCTCTAAAATACTCCAGATGTTTGATATCTTTCTTAGAAGGACTCTCAGTCCATTTACACTCTAGCAAAGTAAAGACTCCGCCTTCATCCTTAATAAAATCAATCTCTCTAGTCTTATCTCGATAGAAGTTCCAGTTCCATGAACCATCTCGGTGAAGATCTCTCTTACGAATCTCGGAAAAGACAAACGTCTCCCAAATGGCTCCTAAGTAAGGTGAATCTAACATAGCCTCTTCAGACCTTATTCCTAGCAGGAAGATTAGGAGACCCGTATCATTAAAGTAAAGTTTAGGACTCTTGACCATTTGTTTAGTCTTGTTACCAAACCATGGCTCTAGAAGGGTAATCTGCCCAGAAGCTTCAAGAACCGAGATCCAGGAGTTTGCTGTCGTGGGACTAATCCCTATATCTTTTGCAACCTCTGCCTTGTTTAGTAACTGTCCAGACCTTAAGGCAAGAGCTCTAATAAAGCTCTCGAAATCTCGAAGATTCTGGACATTTAATACGCCTTTTACATCACGCTCTAGATAAGAAGCAATATATCCACTAAAGAATCTTGATTCTCTTAGTTCAACGTTATTATGAAGCTCGGGATAGCCTCCCCGAAAAAGAAGAGATTCCAAAGACAAACTGCTTTGAGTGCTCAGAATCTCTTGTTGCGATAGTGTTTCGAATTCAATGATATCGATTCTACCTGCGAGAGAATCTCCAACCGAATTCATCAACTGAAACTTCTGAGATCCAGTTAATAAGAACTGACCGTTTATGCTTCGAGACTCATCGATGAACCTTTTCAGATGGCGAAACAACCGGGGAGCATACTGAGCCTCATCAATGATAACAGGTGGCGGGAACTCTCTAAGGAACCGTTCTGGCTCGTTCTCTGCTAACTCGGCCATTGACGGTAGATCAAGGCTCACAAAAGAGTAATCTGGGAACATGTGAGAGAGAATAGAAGTCTTTCCAGTCTGTCGGGCTCCAGTGACTAGGACAGCAGGCCGAGTTGATACTGACTCCGCAATCAAATCTTGGTATTTACGTTGAATCCACATGGAAAATCCTAGTCTCTAATTGGCGAAATAATCCAGTCACAATGGATTATTATCTCAGTTCTATCACAAAAGTCAACGGGTCACACCCACAAGAACTGAGTGAGTATCGCCCGCCGACTCATTTAACTCACTGTAACTAAAGAATATACTACTTAGGGTAGGGTGAAGAGAAATCGAGGAGTGAAATCCGATGATTCTTACAAGGAACCATTTACCCGCTGGCAATTTGAGTATTGGTAGACACAGAAGACTTAAAATCTCCCTACCGCAAGGTCGTGCCGGTTCAAGTCCGCCTCCGGTCACTATGGTGCGATAAGAATTTCTGAGTTATTCTAGTTAGTTCCCTGGTCTTGAGTTCTTGCCAGGTTCAAGCAATGATTTTAGGCCCTGCTTGCTTACAACTTCTCCAAGTTCTGATCTACCCATCATGCCTAAAATTTTAGTCAGCGCCGTTTTGATAAACTTCAAGCCTCGAATCCTATAGAACCGGTGCATGCTTTCCTTCAGTTCGTAGACCTTTCGTGCTCTGGGAAACTTTGAAGCCACCAAGCTATCGTTTGACGCTGATATGGCTCTTAGTGAGCCTTCTTTTACATTACAGACGAGCTACTTCATTCATAGTCCAATCAAATGACGGAGATCTTAGCCTTCAACCAGCTGATATCATACAATATAGATTATCTATGAGAGTTATTTAGGAAAAATTAGGATAATAAATTTTGATTATATAGGAGAATTAAAGTAAATTATTTAGGAGATAAGAATTATCAATATAGTATTGATATTAAAGAAAAAACTTTTATTCAATGGCCTAATACAAGCATTAATGTAATTAATTTTAGGATCATTGCATTGTGCTGTCGATAAACTTAAATCTAGGGGTATCAGTTGTGGCACGAAGGAAAATACCGAACTCAACTTTACTTGCTGAAGGCTTGAATGCAGCAAAAGAACGGGTCTGTTCACGTGGTGGGTAAACCCGTCAAGCCCTCCCCCGACAAGCATTTAACAACTGCAACCGATAGTTTTTCAAGCTTTCTAAACCCGAAAGCCCTTCTCTGGACGAGCTTTGCTTTACGATTGAAACCCTCGACACGACCATTGGTGTATCTTCCATCAAAGTACTCCACTATCTCATTTCGCCAGGCTAAGATCGTCTTCCGCAAAGACTTCCTCTGGGAGTGTTGACTGCGTCATTAGATCTAGGTTCTTTATCAAAGCCTTGCGAGCACGCTTTTTACCCTTAGTTCTGTACAGGCGATGAACACTCTCCTTGAAACTGTAGACCTCCCTCAGGTCTTCCTTATCTTTTAGAAAACGTCTGATGGCTTTTCTTTCATAGGGCTCTAGCTTTCGACCATCACGCAGTAGAAGTCGACGAATTCGAGTTTTCCTATCATCTCCTGTTCTTCTTTTTCGAAACCTATTCACAAGTTTTCCAAAGCAACATTGAACATGAAATAGGGAAAGCCTCTTTAGCAAAGCTTTTAAAGGTATTGGACAGGCCTAAGGTGACAACTTTTACGTTTTCTGGCCTCTTAAAGTCAACGGCAATATCTTCTAAGTCAGCTTTATTGCGGCCGTCAATCACTTCATAAAGTCTTTTGTTTTGTGATCAACGATCACTGTTACATAGTCCACTGATTGGTATTTACGTTTGCGAAGGCTATGCTCATTGATACCAATCACAGATGGAAGATCAAACAGGCGCTAGCTTGACCCTTTAATCAGAAGCTTCTTGAGTACTTTACTAAGAGTGTCACATTCGTTCTTACTGACTATGTGCCTCATATACTTCTCTATCTCGTGATCAATTTCCTCAACTTGCCTGAGTTTCTCCTCTCCCTTTGCAGTTAGGGTCCACCTTTTCTCTCGGCGGTCATTATTAGAGGTAATATGTGAAATCAGCTTGTTTTGCTGCAAATTGAAAATAATTTTTGAAAGTGTCACCTTGTCTATAAAAAGAATCTCAGAAATTTCTTTTTGCGATGGGCTTCTGTGAAATGAAATCACATAGAGTACTCCACTTTGCAGTGGGGATATCCCAGTTTGACCAAGGCCTTCCTCATATCGTTTCATAATCATTCGCGATGACTTTGTTAGTAAGAACCCTGGGCTAAATGTTTCATAGATATTTTTCTTCATATCTTCCTCTATCATACTTGCATTAATAGTTAAACAACCATATAGTTAGTAATACTAACTAAATTGGAGTTTCCATGAAGATTCTATCTATACTCGCGATGCTATCTATTTGCACTACTGGCAAGTCAATAAATGTCACTACGAAAGGCACAAAAGGCTCTTACCTTCAACATCGACACACTTATGACGGGTTTGGTTGTACCGGTTTAAACCAAGTTCCCGATATCAGCTGGTCAGAACTTCCACAGGATGCAAAATATGTTTCGATAACTATTTATGACCCTGACGCTCCTACAGGTGGTGGTTGGTGGCATTGGGCGATTTCAAATATCCCCGTTGATACCTTCAAAAGAATCAACAATGATAATTACAAAAAAGTAGTTGCCGCGGGAGCTGTTGAATCATTGACATCCTTTGGTCAGCCGGGGTATGGAGGGCCGTGTCCCCCTAAAGAAGATCATCCACATCGGTATGTAGTCTCTGTTTATGCACTTAAAGATAAGATAAAAGTGGAATCGTCTTACCAGCCGGCTCTTGTTGGTTTCATTTTAAATTCTAACAAGTTAGCTATGACTACTACAACATTACTTTATGGTCGCTAAGGAAAAAACGAAGACGAGGCTAGCAATAGCCTCCCCTCCAAGTCTCTAATTAACAGCTATCCTCTGAAAACTTCAAGCTTTTAGCATGATCTCCATCTCGATTGAAAAAATCTTTTCCGTTACAAAGCTCCTCTTCGAACTCATCCAGTATGGTCGTTTCTATTGCAAACAATGGGATGTTGAAGTCTACCATGATGCAAAAAAGTACTTTGTCCTCAAAGACCCCAAACATAGGGTTTGTGCAAGTTCTTCGAATTGCATTTATATCTTTATCAAGAAGTTTTTCAGTTTCTTTAACCACCAATGCTGCGATCAATTCGAGACCCTCCTGTGTAATGAAGTCTCGAAATGTGTGCTGCACACAATACATATCTGATATCAAGTAGGACTCAGCATTAGGAATATCTAAACGGCACCTTGGGTTTGCATCGGGGTATCGTTGACCCGGCTTGTATAGTTCGGCAACTAATTCTCCTAGGAAAGCTTGATCAACTCCCCTGACTGCGGGATCATCAAGCAAGTTGAAAAGCTCTTCCTTGTAGTTGCCGTATGCGATATCGAATATCCTTATGACTTCAAGAAACTGTCTATAGTCCCAATCTCGATATTCTTTCATAGTTTGAATATAGGCTTCTACATCGGGAATGGAACGAATTCCATGTTCTTCCTTATCATTGATCTCACCTGACAGAAAATTTTCATCCTCAATTACTTCGAGTCCGTTGATAGTTCGGATGAATTGATCCAAGCCGTAGATCTGGGCATTGATCTCAGCCAATGTACTATCAGACTGCAACTTCTGAGTAACGATACTGGCTACAGAGACTGCACCTAGAAGCGGGCTTGAGAAACGAGCGGACATCAATTTAAACCTTGCGTAGAGCCTAGGCCGTCTTGCCGCGAGCTTTCCTATACCAAACTTGCCTTTAAAAATCTTTTGTTTAAGTTGCGCCTTTGAATACAATCTAGTCGTGCCATCAGGAAGCGTGATGGTCTTGCTTTTAAAGTTCAAGCCTTTCAAAGCGTCCACGTTTGCCTTGTGAAGCTTAATATCATCAAAGTAGCTTCTTCCCTGTTTAAAGTAGGTAAAAGCATTGTATGTAGCTGACCCAGATGCCACTAAGGAAGCTGTGCCAGCCAAGTAGTTACTAACGTTGAATAGCTTTGGATCAATCTCTGATGGGGGTAAAGATCCGTCCAAGATTGCATCAAAGGTTCCATTTTCTAAATTCTCAACATAAATTTCTGAAATCCTTGAGAAGTGGGAACTAAGGTTTGCCATAATCTGCTGATTGGTAGTATATGAAAGATTTGTCCTATTCGTAAGTTCTGATAGCTCCTTTACTTTTTCTTTTAATGACTCATCTAATGCGACAGCATCGTTGTATTTTGATTGAAGAAGTTCACGCCTCTCGCTAATTTCTGGATTGATGAATGACCCGTTTGTGGCCATTTCTCCAATCGTTATGGTTAAATCTGCAGCACCAAGACCTGCAAAAATCGCTGTAGTTAAAATTGCACCTACTAACATAATTTACCCTTTCCTAGTTACTTTAGTTGAGAGCGGGTTTCGAATCTTACCGGGTCATTTTATCAGTATCATATAATTTAGGTATCCTGACTAAGCTTCATTTCTCCTTTGCTATTCGGTGCTGTGAACCTTATTCCATCACTACTCTGAAAGACTGCATGACGGTAGAGTTCATCAGAGAACCAATTTTTGACTATAACCATTATATTAGGCCCTGAGAGTACGAGAGACTCAGAAAATAGGAAGCCTAAGTCTTGAATCGAAAGGTCCTTAAATCGGGCAGGAATAATTATGGTATCTGTCTTTTGATCGATAGCATAGTTATCGATCATAATTCTGTTGCTACTGTGAAGCTTGTAAATGTCACTTCCATTCTCACCCCGTAGCATGTCAAACCCTTTATCACCAGTCGCACCTGGATCTAAGATATTATCGCGCTCATTACCAACTAAATCGTCATCAAAAGAAGTTCCTGTTACCTCTACGATATCCTCGCACCAAGAGCTTGTGTCAGTAGATCGAAGAGAAAGATCTACAGTGACTCGCTTCGGAACCTCGCTGAAATTTAGGCTTCGATCAATAGTGTTGCTAGCGTTATATCCAAGCTGTTTGGTGCCACTTTGAAACAAAATGAATGCAAGTCTTTCCTGTTGGTCCTTATTCTGGCTACACTTTACATCGAGCGACGGTTTTAGATTTTCCTTTCCGAGCTTCACTCCGGATCGAGCATTAGAGAAGTGATGGAGGGCTCTATCGGGAACCTGATCTTTTAGCCAGCACATTTTATCTGATGGCCTCCAGGTGAAAGCATGGCAAACTCCATCACCTGCACACTCTCGACTGCAAGCTATAGCATCTTCGGTAATAAGATTGCGATAGTCGTATCCAATACGAACAATATCTCGTTCGAAGGGAATAGCAGTCATCGCTTCAAAAACCTTCTGTTTATGTATGTAGGACATCTTTACTGTGTCTATCGGTACTAGGTCTGCCTGTTCCGCTAAACTTTCCGTACTATCATGCTGATTGATTTCGAACAGCTTCTTTCTGGCTAGGTCTAGAAATAGCCATTTGTTTTCGAGCCTCATCGACTGAAACGAGATACTCGCTTCTTTTCGAATGATTTCCTTATAGGGTTGAAAAGAGCCCTTGCTGTCTTTGTATACCCAATAAGTAGCAGAGATATTGGAAAGAATTGATGACTCAAGATCCACTGATGCTACGTTCAATCCATCAACAACTTGGTCCTCGTGAAGATTGAGGTCACATGTTTCTGGCACAAAAGAATCTATGAAATCGTCAGTGAAGTCACTTTCATAGATAAACTCTGTGAATTCCAGACCGAAGGCTCCCAGAACAGGAACGTGATCGAGCAGATACTCAGGTTGAACATTACACCTTATGAAGTAACCCTTATATTTCGCAATCATACTAATATATGTATAGGCACGAGCTTCGTAGAATTCGTCGAAGTTAGTTTGGATGAAGTTGAGCATCTGTTCTAGCTCTTCCTTACTAACCTTCGTCATACTTTGAATCGAGTCAAAGCTTTGTAGGCTTTCTGGAAGGCCTATATCTGAATCCATACTAAATAATAGGATCCGAGCTGCATACTTAATGAAGTTGACAACTTCTTTTCGTAACATCGCTTCATCTAGAGCCAGAGCCGCTAACTGGTGGTTGGCTTCTTTCTTTAGATCTTCCAGTTGTTGATTAGACTCGATTATTTCGTCGCGATATGCTCTATATTCACTTGCTCTGCCTTTTGATGAGCTTATATCCCAGCCAATAAGAAGTATGTCTAAGGCCGCACCAAATGGTCCAGCTGCTTTAGTTGCTAATCTCGAAATCGCCGAGGAACTTGCTTTGAAGCCGGCGGCCAATAACCTAGCACTTGCCTTCGCTGCTGGAGTCGCTATTTTAACTGCTTTAGTCAAACGGAGAACAGTTTTGGCTTTGACCATAGCCCGATATGCAGATTGCTTAGCGATCTTTCCCCCTGCCTTTAGGAAGTTTTTTGTACTATTTGCAGCTGACTTGCCATTGCGAGTATTTTTCATAGCGTCGCTCAGAACTTGCTGCAGCTGGACTGAGCCTATAGTGGTTATCGCTGACGAAGCAATCATTGACATTTCGCCCTGAACTTGGGTGCTAGAATGGTTATAGACTGTTGATGCCTCAAGAATTTTCTTGGTTGCTTGTTCGGCAGCCCTTGACTCTGCAGAGAGAAACTCCTCTTGAAGCTGGTTTGAGATGTCAAGATAAGCATTAAGGCCAGCTACGCTGCGATTATACACACTATCGATAGCTTCAATCTCTGAAATTAAATTTTGATTTACCTTCTTCGCTGACTCGATCTCGTCTTTGTAGCGATTAATCTCGGGTGCAAATAGAGCACCATCCATCGCTGAGTTAGCGATACTTGTTCCTAGTGATCCCGCTGCGATCGCACCCACAATAAAAGGAATGAAAAACGGCATTTTTTATCTCCTGCTATAGGTTTTTCTGAGTTCGTTCCCTTGCAACATTCGAAGTATAGGTTCCCATAGTCGATGCTATATCTTCCATAAATTTTCCTAGTACCGCATGCATCAACTGTCTTTCTTTCGTAAGTTCTGCGCCTTTGTATAGCTTTACGAACTTTGGCCAATGCTCGGCATCAATGTCTTGATAAAGGTATAGAACCGCAAGATCAAAGCTTTCTTTCTGAGAATGCAACATCATTTGAGAAACTTGCTGTAGCATCTTTGAAGAAACATTGTGTTTTTCAAGTTCCATCGATTTCTCTAGTTGCCTCATCATACCATCGTACAAGATCCTGGTATCCTCCCAGAGATCAAGATCCTCAACTCGCTTCCTTGCGATGCTTCTTAAGGCCTTAGCCTCATACTTGTTTGGAAAATTAGATAGGAAATCTTGTATTGCATCAGGCCCCTGAGCCAACAACTCACGTTCTCTTGTAGTCACGTCAATCACAGTAGAATTTCTATAAATCTCTGCAAGACTCCTTAGTTCATCCTTTGAAAAACTGCGTTCCATTTCTACTAGCAACTGTTCCTTAAGCCGATTAGATTGAATCATCTCGTCTACTTTTGAGCGAAGTTCATCTTTTTGACTTTCATTGAGGTTCATTCGTGAAACTACAGACGAAAGCGTAAGGTTCATTGAGGCTCTTAATCCATCGAAACGCTCAAAGAAGTTTGAAGATTCTGCATAATCTCTAAATGTCGGCGAATCTAGGAGAAAAGCCTTATGCTTCAATTTCTCTTTGGCATTATTTGCCGGTGATATATTAGTTCGACTATTGTTTCTATCAGGTTTCGATTTCACCGATGGAACTGGGCCGTTCTCTACGTTGTCACTCGCTTGGTTCATAGTGCTGTTTTCTGGTTGATGGAGAATAGCAAAAACTACGATAAAAGTTGCGGAAGCAAGGATTACGGCTCTTGTATTCATTATAAACCCCTTATTCTTTAGCCACAGTGGTCATTTAAGTCGTTCTGTATCACTTTGGATGCCATTTCCTCTGAGATATCAAATGTGTCAGTCAATTGCTCGTAGACAGTTTCTAATCCCAAGGAGCCAAACAAGCGACACATTTCATGAATTCGATTACGGTTCCTTTCACTGATGAAATCTTCAGGTAGAGTCACCGACAAAGTGATCACATCTAGGTTTGCATTTATCAGGAAAGGAACAAGTTTTACTTGCTGGCCTCTCATGCGATCCCATGTAATCTGATCTGCAGATGACAAATCTCCACTTTCAGATACGTATAGATAGATTTCGTGAAAAGAGTTTCTTCGAAGTTCATTCTCGCTACTCTGCAAAATCTGCAATTTGTCGTCATCGCTTTGATATGAGTTAAAGAAATACTCTGCCATGTTTCTATATACTCGAAGATCCCAGTCCTTAATCTCTCGGAGCTGATCTTGATACTTCCTTAGTTCAGGTAGGCTGATCACAGCCTCTTGGATACTTTCATCAACGTCTTCCTTATAGCTTTCATTTTTGGGTAGAAGCCGCCCATGCAGCAGATCAATGATGTTCTGTAAGCCTTTTATCCGTGCTTCAATCTCTTTCCTTCTTTGTACTGAGTCATAGACTTGACTCGTGATACTAGCTACAGAGAGAGCGGCATTCATTCTTGTTTTAAGGCTAGCTTTTAGAACTTTCAGGTTCTTGATGTTTGTTGGTTGCTTCAGAGCGCCTGCAACTGTCAGCACTTGTTTTCCCTGGAGACTTAACTCATCTAGGCCTAAGTACTCTAACGTTATCTGGTTTAGCCTTTGTGCGAATGATTTTGCCTTGCGAAAATACTTCACAAGTTCATCCTTCGGAAATGAACGCAAGAGAGTATTCTGTGAGCCTAATATATAGTTAAGGGCTTCATTGTTAGTTGAGAAGTCCGGCAAGCCCTGATGTTCATCAGGCAACTCTGGGATATATGAAAATAGTTTCTCAACATTTTGAAGAGATTGGCGGTTAAAGTTGATGGAGATCGAAGCAGATTGAGCTTGGCTCTGAACCTTGCGAAGAGTGTCAATGAATTCCGTTTGCAAGGAAGTGGCTTCTAAATGCTTCATATTTAGAACCTGTATTCGGTCATCAATATGAGGGTCAATGAATGATCCTTGCGTAGCCATCTCCCCAATTGTGATTGTAAAGTCTGCAGCTGTGAGTCCCGCGAGCAATGTTGCTGCGATGATACCAATGGCCATACTGCCTCCAATTTCAAATTCTTTTAATAAAGTATTAGTGTGATATCTGAAATACTTCTAAATCAAAGGGTATTATAAGTCAATCATTAGAATATGAGGTTAGTTAGGTTTTACATTATAATCTTATATGAATATATAAAGAACCCTTTAAAGACTATAGCTTCAGGGTTCTATTAAATTCGCAAAAAGGAAATTGTAATGAAAAATGCTAGGATTTTGGACTACCCAATCAATGATACAGTCTGCCTTTAAATGAGCAGACAGACCACCAGAAGACGTCTTGCCGGAAGTCAGGCCTTGGGTATTTTTGCAGCTTCTTTTTACTACGCCCAGTACTCTTGCTTAGATACTCAGCTGTTATTGAAAGGTATCAGATCTGGAGAGGTTTAAAAAGGGAGCTTAGCCTAATTGGGAATATTTGAATTCTATGACATACAGCTTCATGTGCTCAGAGTGTACATTTGAAGATCAGAGATGTCTTGGGAGCTCCATGAACCCTCTGCTTAGATCTTTCGACTATTCATCTGTCATAAAATAGAGGCTCCATTTGTAAGCGATCCATCCAATTGATTATCTTATTTAGAAGTGAGTTGGATTAACTTGATCCGACTTTTGAGTATAGCCCTGATAACTCGTGTACCCCTCACCTGCACCTCCGAACAATGTGTTCGGGTCGTAGTCAGCCAATCCCCAGCCATTCTTTATTCTTATCGGAAAGTCTGGGTTCGCGATGTACGGCCGACCAAAGGCGATCAGATCTACGAGGCCGCTATTTATGAGTCTTTCTCCTCTTTCAGTTGAATAATTCCCAGCTACAATGATCCTTCCTCTATAGACTTGGCGGATTTTTTGACGAAAGCTAATATCAATATCAGGGGCATCATCCCAGTCTGCCTCAGCCAAATGAATATATATCAAGCCTAATTGATCCAAACGTTTTGATAGACTAAGTATCGTATCAATGGCCTCTTCATCATCCATTCCACGCTGCTTTATGAAGGGTGATAATCGGATACCGGTGCGATGATTTCCTACCTCATCAGAAACAGCTTCTGCTACTTCATAGGCGAAACGAGTTCTGTTTTCAATAGATCCTCCATAGTCATCACGTCTCAGGTTTGACGAGCGACGAAGGAACTGGTCGATTAGATAGCCATTGGCTCCGTGAATTTCTACTCCATCGAATCCTGCTTCTATAGCGTTCCTTGCGGCCAATCTAAAGTTGCTTATAATATCTCGAATCTGCCTTTTAGTGAGCTCTAAAGGTATTGGGCATTCGATCATTTTTCCAACACCATCTTCCCCAATAACCCATACTCGCGCATTAGGTTTGATTGAGGAGGGTCCTACAGTCTGCCTATCTTCATGAAAGCTTTCGTGAGACATGCGTCCAACATGCCAAAGCTGCAGAAAGATCTTACTTCCTTTCTTATGAACAAGTTCAGTTGTCTTCTTCCAACCTTCGGTTTGCTCTTTCGTGAAGATTCCGGGTGTTCTAGAATAGCCTTTGCCCTGGGCAGATATTTGACTGGCCTCGCTTATGATCAATCCAGTATGGTCTGCTCTTTGAGAGTAGTATTTGGCCATCAACTCATTCGGAATATCTCCAGGTTGGGAGGATCTACATCGTGTCATCGGGGCCATGACGAATCGGTTCCTTAGTACTAGCCTTCCCAGTTCTATTTCGCTAAATATCAAACTGCTCAAATTTTCACTCCTGTTTTGACTTCCATTGCCATAGTCGTATAAAAACGGGTTGAAATAAATAATTGATTTGGAATAAAACATTTTCCAGAATGGAATTTATGAAGGTACAAGATCTCTTTCTATTTGAAGTATTCAATAAAGCTCACCATTTTCGAAGTTTCTCCAAGGCAGCTCAGTCCTTAGGTGTAACCTCGTCAGTCGTATCAAAGAAAATTAGCCAACTCGAGAATCTATTGGGTGTTAGTCTTTTTCATAGAACTACGAGGCAGATCTCACTTACAGAAGAAGGTCAACACTTACTATTGAAGACTGAGCCATTGCTTGATGGCCTAAGAGAGATTGATGTTTTATTTGATGATAGAGATACCAATGTTGAAGATATCAGTGGCACCATAAAAATTTCATCTTCGGAAACCTATGCGAACGCACGGTTGATTCCTGTTATAAAGGAATTTAATTCTATTTATCCAAAAATAGAATTCGATCTTGTTCTGACAAATAGCTTTCTCAATTTGGTTGAAGAGGGGCTTGATCTGGCGATAAGGATCTATAAACCTTCCGACTCAAGTATGAAGGCATTCAAAATCGAAGATAATAAGCTTGTGGTTTGTTCGACTCCATCATTCTTGGAAAATAGACCTCCAATAGAGACATCTTCCGACCTACTGGATTACCCAGTCTTTTTTTTAGAATCTCATGGTCAGGCCGTATTGAGTTCTAAAGATAAGACTTTAAAGCAATTTTTTCCAAAGCCGAGAATAACTACAAATTCGGGTCAAACAATCAATGAAATGTGCTTACAAAACTTTGGTATTGCTATCCGATCTATATGGGACATAGAGAGATATATAAAGGAAAAAAAGCTAACCCTGATAGATATACACGAGGAAATTATTAACGATTCAGCTGTTTATGCTGTTTTTCGAGATAGCTCTTTCCTACCAAAAAGGACGCGGATCTTTCTTAACTATCTTAAGGATGCACAAAAACCCATCAGAAACTATGAATACTTCGAACGTCTTAACAAATAAGTAGCTGATATGATATGTTGGTGCGATAAACATATTTCAGATCATGTCATCTTTCGTTTCTATTTATATGATATCACAGCTTCAACCAAAGACACCTAACAGATACTTAGCCGAAAGCTAAGTATCTGTGTTCTATGTAATGACTAGATCTATTTGGGAAGGTTAATGAGCGCTTCGAGAAGCTCTATCTGGGCTTGGACCTCCGAGGACTGGTTATCGAAGTACTGGCCTAGTTGAGCAAGTTTATTATATTCTTGAACATAAAAATCTGCTGATCGTGTTCGAAGATTGGCTCGGCTCATTTCTGGATAAAGTCGATTGTCAATAATCTTCTGGACAACTGCTTGCCTGTCTTTTCGCACTTTATCACTGTCGCTTAAATCTAGGTTCTCTAAGTGAGCCTCCCTAGCAGCGTAGAGGAGATTTAATTTTTGGGCTATGACGAAGCTATGGGGGTTGATTCTCTTGTTGTAGAATGTATGAGCGAAGCCCTTAACAAGTACACTGTATGCGGCAGGGTCGTATCCCTGGCTGGACTTGTATGTTTCGGAATCATCTGATCGTCTAACATCATCCTCCTTAAAGGGCTTCTTTTCATTGTCGGAAAGAACTCCTTTCAGACCGGATATCATTTTTTTAAGATATTCAGAGTCGTCTTTGAAAACCGGGTAGTAGTCTCTATCCACTGTTCCAAAGAGTAAATGTTTTTCGTTGCTACCATCTCCAGTCATTCTAATTCCGTACATGGATCGGTCGAGTACGAATGTAAGAAGCTCACTCTTTATTCTAGGGTCCTGAGCAATCCTAGGGGCGAATTTGGCATCCCATATATCGATAGTAGCCTGGACATTATAAGTTTTGCTGCCTTTTACCAGTTTATACTGGTCAGCGAAAATGGTGGCAAGTGCAGCCTTCTTGGTTGCTCCAAAGCCAATTTCACTTTTAACTAATCCTCGATCATCCTGTGGATCCGGGGAGATAAGATCTTCGTGCACGAGGCCAAACTGAGTCGTGACTAAACTAACAGGTTGGCCTTCATCAAAGTCTGACCGGATCGACTTTTGAAAATCGGTATACCATTCTTCTGGAATTGAAACTTGAGCACAGTTGTTGACCAAATTGCCCGTTCTAGCAAGCTGGTTTCTAATCGCTCCAAATCCTAATGCAAGCGGGACTGATTGAGGGTCATTTTCGTCTGATAGTAAGCAGTACTTGTTGTTTGTCCTAACGATATCCAACAGTATTTCTTTTACGAGTTCGGCACCCTCATAATATTCTTCTAGATTCTTATCTAAGACTACCTTCTTGGCTACCATCCTTTCATAGGTAGAAACAGACATGTCCTCAAGGTCCCAGAGATCCGAAAAAACAGCTGTCGGGTCTTTTTCCACTAGTAGCCATCGGAAGTAATCATAGATCTGCTTCATATGCGAGAAATAGGAGCGAGTTGCATAGTTTTCGAAGCTAGATGGACTCTGCGATTCTACGCGATCGAGGAGGCGGCTGTTCGTTAGGACTCTTGCTTGGAAACGTCTTGCGACATCTTCAACAACCTGTTTTGGTGTGCCGCCTTCATCCCATTTTCGACACATTGGATCGTAATCGCTAATTTGGAAGCGATAGACATCGCCGGTGACGAGATGATCGTCAGTACAAAACTTATATGGCTTAACAAAGTATCCAGGATGTCTCTCCTCAACTTCTTTAAGTGACTCACCATCTAGTATAGACACTTCAAGAAGTTCACCAGTACTGTTGATTAAGTCTACTTTGTTGCCATATGCATACTTTACAGCGGCAAAGTCGTAGGAGCCGAGATTAACAATTCGATCAGCGTCTGAATGAGCGTAGTCCATAACTGAAGTAGACGTCTGATTTTCTTGGGTGTCTTCGTCCTTACTAAAGTTCTTAGCATCGGATGAACCGGCAAAGTTATGGCGCAAGCCGTAGTTGTGACCAAATTCATGAACCATAGTCGCTCGTAGCTTGTCGCCAATCAGTCTGGAGGCGCAGTCCTCTAGTGCTGATTTTTCATCTATTTCTTGTCCATTACTAGTGAGCGTGAGTGAATACTTGGGGTTGCCAGCATCTCTTTCAGATTTAATTAGTTCCAGGTACGTTGCAAAAAGTGTTGGTTTACCATCTTTAAGTTGATAGCATTTCTCCTTGATTTTCTTCACAGTTATAGGAAGGCTGTTTTCTAGGAATTCACACATTCTGCCATCAAGGTTTGGTTTCGACATCCCTAAGGTGAGTGGGGTGTCTGTGTCATAATCAACATTTACTGTTGAGTCTTCATCTATAAGTCTTGAAAATTGACTACTCATGCTCGTAAAGGCTAGACCTCGGTCAAAGTTAGATCTAGCTTCGGATGCTAGAGCTTGAGTTCCGATTAGAGATTCTATAGAATCGATTGCAAGTCCATCATAGGCACCCAGTTGCCAGTAAATGAACTGCTGAATTGATCTTTTTAATTCATTTTTATAGTTGCGTAGGTAGATATGGTTTGTTGAAGAGAAAGTTTCTCCTGTCGTAGAGTCTTGCAAGGAAGGTCCGAAACCAAGCAACTTTGAAATTCTGTCTTCGGCATAGATAGCTACTTTGTGATAGCGAACATCACCATTTTCAACGCGATCCTTGTCTTCTGATCCAGCAAATTCCAAGGTGAATCCAGCATTGGCAGCTGAGAAAGCCTTGTTCCAAGATGCAACCGCAGCTTCTACAGCCTTAGCATAATCACCATCGGGGTGCTTTGCTGAGTCTTTCGTAAGGTAGATCTTAACAGTATTCTCACCCTTCTTAGGATAGATTCTGTTGAGGAAACGACCAGCATTTTGCTCGTCAATCCGATTGTTGTTGACGTCACCTTTGATAGTAGCTTTGGTAGTTTCAAAATAGCCAAAGTTTTGAAAGTCTGTCAGTGGGTATACTCTGGGTTTTTTAGGGTCTGTTTGTTTTGCAAAAGAAAACATGATGGTATTCTGTGTTTCCGAATTGAAAATTTTGAAACCAAAATAGTCATCATCAATCTCCAGAAGCTCAATTTTTTGGCTATCTTCGTTTGCAGCATCTAGGCGATCAGCACGTTTTAGGGAAAGTCTCGCGAAAGATCGCTCTTGCCATGGTCGAGAGCCAATCACGCCATCTTTTAGCTCAACTTCTGCCAGTTTGCTTTGTTTTAAACGGAAATCCAGCCATTCTACTGGAAGTTCGAATAGAATTTTTTTACTCCGCTCTTCTGGGATTTCTTCTGCAATATTTAGGTCGAAGGCAATGATTGAGCTTTGAGTGAGCTTAAATCCAATTTTCCCTGAAGAGTATTGATGCCCAAGCTCACTTTCGTATGTTCTACCGTCTCCATCAACATCTCGAAGAACTCCTGATGGGCGATCAACGAGAGTCTTTTCATAGAACCAAGCTTCACCCTCTTTAAAGAAGTCAGCAGGGAACAGGTCTCGCTTGTCAAGGGATTCAAAGATCTCTACTCTTCCTACATCTACAGTTACGTGGGTCGATTGAGATAGAAAATCCTCCGCGATCTTAGTTTTTTGATTCGTGCTCTTACCACGGGAGTCCTGAACGTTCTCTATGCGATACTTCGAGATTGGAAACCCAAACATGGGTACTGCATAGCGTCCATCGGCAAGTACCTGGGCGTATGTTTTCTCACTGGAAGGAATCTCATCTTCGGCAGCAACTTTATTCACAATAAGGTGGTTTTCTGTAAGTGAATATCTTGCTTCATACTTGGTGTTGGCCTTGCCAAAAAAGTCATATAGTACGTTTGAGGAATTGACATTGAACCTGGGGTCATTGAGAAAGAATTCGACGATATCAACATGGTTAAGAACTTGTTTTTCACCATTAACAATGAGGTTGGTAGCTGTTGTAACGTTTGCAAGACCATCTTTGATCTTAGTACCAGTCTCTATTTCAAAAGTTTGATTTACCAGGCTTTCAATTGAATAAAGTCCATCGCCATCACCCTGAACGAACTCTGGAGATCTCTTTTTCTGGCAAGCTGGCAAGGCAGTGACGACAAGCATCAATGCTAAGGCTACTGGTTTAGAAGATAGAAATCTAGTCATAAAAACTCCTTTGCAACTTAAATAATCTACAGCTTGTACGTGATAGACACGGTTACTAAGCTATGTTCAGCGTACTTAAAATTTATGTTCGGGGTGGTGCCATTATAGTCAAACGTGCGATCTTTGTTCTTGCTGATAGCCAGTGAATAGCTAATAGGGAGGCTCATTGAGTATGATAAAGAAGCGGATCCTGTGTAGAAATCATCTTCCTTTGAGTTGTCGTTTAAGTAACGTGTGGTATTACTACCAGACAAGCCGAATGAAAATTTGCCGAGCGTATAAATGCCGCTAATTTTGATTCTATAGACAGATTTTGGGTTGTAGAGCCCACCCTCATTGCTATCATATTTATGAAGGTAGCGTCCTAGAATAGTCTGAAAAGCGAGATTTAGCCTATTAAGTGGAGACTCGTATGTAACTCCTGGACTTATTGCCATTGCACCTAGCAAGCTATCATAGTTACGGGAACTAGAATTAGTACCTAAAGTTAAATTGATAGGCGCTGAGAATCTGATCTGACTATTAATGAGGTATTCAATGGCTGAAAGGGTTACGGTTGAGTTCTGTAGGTTCGACTCGTTATCTTCGTACCCTATTTCGTCTGCATACGTTAGCGATGCACTAATGGTTGGCTGATCTGAAAGCCATGAAAGTTTAGGTAGAGTGAGCTTGTAAGTCCCTAGTAGTCGAAGAGCATAGCCTCGCACGTGAGCGGAATCGCTTTCACTGATAGGAGTCTCGCTGTATGAGGAAGTGATAGCGATTGACCATGGCCTTGTCTTATCATTCACTGAGGACGTCTCCCCGAAACGACCTTCGGCTGCGGCGGACTCTTTGCTGCTTAGTGATACTAGTGATAACAACAGGTAATATCTAATTCTCATAAGTATCCTTTCGTTGGACCAAGATAACTGGCTGGTCAGTCAGCTTGTTCTGGTGGCGCGAAAGTAACACACATTTTGTGAATTATTGAATTGGAATCTCTCGATTCCTAAAATTACTTTAATACCGCAACTAATCGAGTGTGCTCATAATGAGCAAATGCTAATCCTAGTGGTTTATGCAGTATCCTTTATTTTATTGGGACACAGGAAGATAAAGGGTTCACTAGGCTTCAAGAGCTTAGGTATAGCTATGAGGAAAATATCGTGACTGGAATAGATATGACTGAGAAAAAGTATTTAAGCTCCTTTTAACAGCAAGGTTGATTCCATTCATGCCTACTCATCGGTCCAGTCTTGGACTTTGTCAAACAAGGGTATCCTATTGTCCAGAGAATTATAGAAGCAATCATGGAAGAAAGGGTCATTAGACCGTGTAAAGTCACTAAGAAGTAAGGTAAGGCGTCAAAAATCAAGGAAGGCTACCAGTGGGAATTGGTTAAGCAATAGTAACCTCAGTTGGGGCTAGGCTACCACCTTTCAATTGATCACAGTTCCTCGCACAAATATTCCTTCCGACTTATCTGCATCAAAGTTAAACTTTTCAGGAGGTTGGCTCTTATTGCTAGTGGGAGCATTCGTGTTTATACGTCAAAATGTGTGTTAGTGCTTTTATCAAATACTATTCGATAGTTGAAAACTATTTTCTTATATTTTAGTTGACGAATATAAACAGTATTGCTAATGCATTTTTGTCATCCAAATCCTTTAACTGCAGAGATAGCAATAGTTATGAAGAAGCTTCTGGCTGTGATCAAAACGTTAAGAGTTCTTCTATTTTCGTACAGCTTTCACTATTCAAGCCTTGTTCCAGGTAGATTGTAGTGCGACGCTGATAATAAGCTTCTCAGCGAGGGGCAAATTGATTGGACAGTTCTAGTCTGCGGCAGACTTCGCTATTGGGCACCAACTATGATGAGTCGTTTGCTTTTCTGTACAAATACTAAGAAGTCTTTCTAGAGGAAGAACGAGCGAACAAATGGGTCAAGAGGCCTGATTCACGAGAAGAACGTTCCTATTGAAGGCATGAGTGTTTAATATGGTGATGATGGAACTGCAAAATTTTCAAACCATGTTTTGTATAGCAAGAATGCTTGAGCTCTGATTTGAAGCGTCCATTACATATAACGAGAGAAATTGTACCAACAACTAAAGGTCCATGTAGACAATGCTGATCTCGCTGGCCTCCAATAGAACGCTCCCATCTTGCTATAGAATTAAATACTGCTAGAAATACGAGTGTACTGCCTTCGCCTCAAAAAATTCTATGGTATTTAACTTTCTAGTTCAAAAACGATAATCTGGTATAGCTTTAGTTTTGTCGAACTATGACGAACTCGTTAATAATAGCAACTCAACCAACAGGTAATGTGTGAGAGGCAATTGTTTTTTGCTTCGTTCTACATTGAGGTTTCGTCTAATGACACAGATACTACCATAGGGAATCCTTGTAAGGGTAAAAGGTGTCAATGACTGCAAAACAATGCATAGGGATGTGATTGATAGTAAAGGTTGTATTTTGAAGTCATTAACTAGAGGTGATAGGGGTAGTTTTTGTAGTAGCGTCAGCGTATATAGGTAAGAGATTTCTTACCTATATATTTTCTAGATGTCTGACTATCCCGAGTAGATAGGTGCAAATATATGTGATTTAGAGATCAATAATATGCGGCATTGCGGAGTTGAGAAGATGTCTTTCAAAGACTGATAGGTTTTTTAGAGGGCTAATCTAGTGTTCGTTCATTGAAGCCCTAAGAGGACCTTAATAGCTAAGACGAATGGAGGATTATCCTTTCTCTACAGAAATCAAATCAACAGGAAGGTGGAGAGGTGTGATAGTGTGTCCATGTTTTTAAGAGGTATTGTTTGTAAATCGGCTAGCACGGTCCAGATATGAGTTAAGTAAGATAATTAGGGGTACAACTTATGAAGCTTAGTATCGATAATCGGAAGAAAAATTTGGTTAGTGATACCGAATATCTAAATTGTAACGAAGAAATGGTGATCAACTATATTCTTAAGATTGATGGTAAGGGGCATACAAGAGTCAGTCTCGAACGAGATGACAAATACCGTATGCACATTATGGGTGGGCCAGATCACTTTATCGTGATATATGCTCAAGACCAGCAGAGTTGCTGGGCACTAATTAATAAGGAAAATTCAGACAGTGATGAGCCAATAGAGTTGTTTATTAGGGGCACTTATATAAGCTTTTCAAAGTCAATTGTTGTAGGTCAAGTCAATGTGATTGATTCAGTTATTGCCTTCTTAAGGAAAGATGAGGAGACTTTGAAATGGAAAAGGTCTTTGCGAAGTGGTTAGGGAAGTCTTTTAGTCAGCACTAGGATTTGTGATGTTGGTGATCCTTTATTTTGAGTATTTGAAAGGTGTTTTCAGGTAAAAAAGGGTGTGGTGCTGGATAACCTTTCATATCAACTGTTTTTGCGCGAGTGGAGGTCTTGGTATGAGTTATTCTCACTAGCCTTGGATTTGAAGATTAGGTGTAGAGTGTTTAGCAAGTCCCTCCTCGCCAAAGTGGGAGTGTATAGTTCGTCGATGGTTTACATATAAAGAAAGGGTCTGAAAATGCTTGTCGACGCTGTTGTAAGAGCTATAGAGAAATATCTAAATGGACATTCTAGTCGCAGTTTAAGTAGTCTCGCCAGACGAAGCGGCGTGAGCTATGCAACCATTCGCCGATTGATGCAACACGATGTTGCGCAGCCTTCGATAGAGAATACAGTGATCCCCATTCTTAGCGTCTTTATGTCGAGCAAAGATGTTGCAGATCTTATTGCGGAATATGGGAATAGCTCATTAATCTCAGTTTGGGATGAAAACCGTACTTTCCAACAATCTCACTCTATCGACTGGGAAAATGTCGATCATCGAATCTTACTTGAAGCCAGGCGGTCACAGGGAGTTAGTTTCGAGTCGATCTGCATTCGGTATGGTAAACTTATAGGTGCTCCTCGTTTGTCATACCTGCTAGAAAATGGCTTTCTTAGACTTGAAAACGGCAACTACTTTATTAGTAATGAATTTGAAGTCGATCCCAGTCCGAAAAGCTCGTTGCATAAAATTCAAGCTGTTGCGAAAAACTTTGATACCAGTCACCTTGGTGAGGGTGCATTCTTTGACTACTTTTCTGGCTCAATACCTGGAGATAGTATGGATATAGTTCGCGGGGCAGCAAAGGATTTTATCGAGGTTTTGGAACAGGAAGGAGGTAAAGATACGTCGCCGGATGATGAAATTATGATTTCAGTCGGCCTAATTGCTGACTTTCTTGATGATGAAGACACCTAGCATCGAAGTCCTCTATCTTTTGCAAGAACTCTTGTAGAGTTACTCGAATGCAGGGGGAGAGCCACAATGTTTCGATTTGCTTAGATGATTCAGAGTGATTCCCTTGATCTCTGTCTGAAAAGACCATCTTCCCCTATATTTGTTCCAATTCAGAATAAGTATCATGAAAAAATAGTCATAGATCTAAATCAGATTAGTAAGATATTACTTTTTCAAGTTGAAAACACGTATTTGCGAGTTTTCAATAGTCAGTAAGGTGTGTACACACATCATTGCAGTGGGTTTAGTCTAGCATCTTTTCGAATCAAGGAGAGTGAAGAATGTAGATTCTACATTAGTAGGTTTGATATGGATACCAATTATTAGAAGTAATATGGGAAGTAAATCCCAAATATTTCCATGGAGTTCTTGAATGATTAAGGTTCTTGCGACAGCTACGCTTTTAATATCGTCTTTTAATGCTTCTGCCAGCAATGCGTCCCCGATGATTACCAAGTTAAACAGCACTGGATACGTACCGATCGAGCATATGCAACAAACGAAATGTGAGCTGTATCAGAATAGAGTAGTAATCACAAATACCTTTGCTAGCGGTTACAAGTTGGTTGAAACAAAGAGAATTCGGCTTAAGGGATCTCTTATAAGCCTATTTAGAGACGCTGCAAATGAACGTGAAGTGCGAAAAGAGAATTTATTATGCGATGCCCCTTCAACAAGTGTTATTTTGCACCAAACAGCGGCTGATGAAATCAGTAACGATGTGAATATCTTTTCTACTGGTGGCTGCGGAGAGGACTTTGTTAGGAGAGTTGGGCCCGCATCGACTACTTTGAAGAACATAATTGCAACATATTGTCCTAAAACACACCAACCTCAATAGGAACAATCGTAGGTGTTTTCAAAGTAGATTTGTAGCTCTTAAAGTATGCCTCAGCTTAGCTGAGGCTTTTTGATTTGCATGATCTGATACGATAAAAGCCTATTTCAATAACTGTAATATATGAACGACTATCTAGCTTACATGGTAATCCAAAGCTTTCAAGCGAAGTGATTAGACCAGGGCTTAATTTTGCGGCCTGCCCAACTCTACCTATTCCATTAGTACATTTCATTTCGCTCCAAGAAAAAAAAGTGTGATTCCTAAGGTCAATTATTCGTGATGTCAAAAATTAAAGCGGCAATTTACTAGCGATCGCTGCTTTTGGAGATCCATTTAAGAATTGTGATATTAATTTGTTAGCTCAGGCGAACATTAGACATCGACAACATGCCTCGAACGCATACCTGTAAATTCCGATAAAGTTCTTACATAGGCTATTCGAGGAGCAAACATTGAAAAATCGTATAAGCGAATTGCGAACCAATTCTGTTTTTGTTTTGGTTGGCATCATATTAGGCGGGATAACTTTCCTTTCAGGAAAATGTGGACACTCCAATCAACACCATGGAAAATCAAGTATAATCAGTCACTTAAGGAGTTAGTCATGAGGATTTTCTCTGAGGAGGGACGTATCAGTATCATTCTGGCAATTTTTGGTAGCGTTGTTACAACTGTAAGCATTCAAATGAGCCATTCTGCATTGCAGAATAAGCAAACCGTTCAAGCGAGAGATATCCTTTATCAACGCCTTGAAAGAGCAAATCTTTCAGCTATAACCCGGCTTCAAGCATGGCTTGATAAGAAAAGGATTAAGCCCGGGGAAGCTAATATACCTCACGAGGGTATGCTCGTTAAGATTCCTCAGCTTGAAATTTCAACTGAGCAGTTCCTGGCAGATATCGAGGAGCAAGTCGGACGACCAAGGTTTGACGACTATGTAACTATCAAAGCTATTGGGAGTCCTAACTCTGGTAATGGTCGTTTAACCATTGAAGCTTTCTCTCCTAGAATTAAAGGGCTGTCTGTTAAGACCAATGCAGTTATCTCTATGCCGTTCAGTGATGGAGCATCTGGCCAACGGCTAGAAGAAGTCTTCAATATCCAACCAGTCGACCTAAATCGTCCTGTTGACTATCTTATAGTTTTCGACACTTCTTCCTCCATGAAGAGAATCTTAGAACGAGTCAGCTATTCTCTTGAGAAAGTATTGCAGGAGAACCCCTTCCCTTTGGATTCGAGAATGGCAGTCCTGCACACTTTGGCTGCTACTAAAACACCAAGATCGCGAGAACCAGATCCTAGAATTAATGGAATCAATAGGTACAAGCTGAGGTTTGATCCAGGATTCTTAAGGCTTGTTTCCCAAACAAGTGTAGAAAGGTATATTGAGGTATTCCCTCAAGCTCGTGGAAGCTACAGAGAAGAGCTTTGTTCTAGTTGGTTCCATCCAATGGAAAAAATTCAAGATTCGTTTTGTATGACACGTGCTTTACAAGCAAATTTTTCACCAATTGGCATTGAAGCAGGTATGAAGGCATTTAGTCAACTTATGAGGCTTCAGGACGGGCCGCTATTTCGGAAGCATGCTGTCGTGAATGTGATTTTCATATCTGATACCCACGAACCTGGTAGGAAAGTTGATTGGGCATATACAGGTTACTCAAGCATTCGCTCGATAGTCTATTCAAATAGCCCATCCATATCTGGGATAAAATTCCACGGTCTCGTGCCCTGGGAGGAAAGGTGCACAGGAGAGAACTTATATGGTGAATCCTATCAGAATTGGATATCACCCAGCGGTGGTACAAAGCACGATATCTGTGACTTCAACTATCAGGATTTTTTCAGAAATATGGCTGATAATAGTGTTTCTATGAGTTCGAGGCGTATCCAACTCAATTATCTTCCCCAAAGTATCATAGAAGTGAAAGTCAATGGAAAAGCACTTGCTGAAATACCTGATACTGTGGATGGGGGGTGGGAAGCTAGAGATCTTATCGGTAAGCTTGATCCCCAAAAAAAATATTCTATCCAAGTCGTATATAAATCTAGCGGTAGAAAAAGCTTTGAGGAGAGACGATGATGCGAAGATTGATATTTAATTTGAAAAGCGAAGAAGGATTCTCCCTCCTTGGAATCTTAATATCACTTGGACTATTGTCAATAGGATTAACTGCCTTTGTTAGCTTTTCAAAAAGTAGACATATGACCCTGAGGGCTATGAATGCTACTGATGATGCTGTGATTCTAGAAAAAGCGATAACGCCAATACTTATCGAACAACTAAGCATGCATGTTAAACCTGATTGTCATAAAACAACTTTGAAAGGTCTGAGTGAGGTGGAAATACCCTTAAATATGAGCGGAATTGGTGTATTAAAGCCATATGAGATATCGGTTGGTAGGCCATTGTCAAACAGAATTGCCAAGTTGTGCCGAAACCCCAATATTAGCAAAGATGGAAATGGTTTTTTTTGTCTCAAGGGAGACAGCCCTTCGGCTGCTGAAAATGGAAATTTTTTCTCCGATCCCGATGCTGTAATAATTGTTGACTTCTATTTACTCAATTTGGTTGATGGCAAGCAGATAAGTTGTTTGGATTTTTGGGACACAGATAACACCTCAGCTGGAATGCTTGTGCGTTACTCCATCAATTGGAACCAGAGACCAGCGAATAGCAAAGCTGCTCGAGAAAGGAAATCAGTCAATCATCGAAGGCGGCTTAATTCATGGTTTATATCAAAAAGAAAATTCTAATCTTTGTGCGTGTTGAAAGAAGCAGCTAATCTGAATACACATAAGCGTGGGGGATATAGTGAATAGGATTGCCCAATTGCATTATCTCCTCTCACTGAAGCCCTGCTATGGGAAGTCATGTTTTTTAAGGATGCTCGCGTATGTACCATTTTCTCTGATTTTCCTCAAACCTTCGTTAAAGTCTTTGATGATAAGTAGATTAGAATCTTTCTTCTTGCTGGCCATTATGTGAAGTGTATTGATACTAAGAATTGGATCGATGAAAACCAGTTTTTTTCGGTCTGATTTTTTAGACTTGGTAAATTGATGGTTTAGAACTTCTTCAGCTACTACAATCATATCGACCCTTCGGGTCAATAGTTTTCGGATATTTAATAGTGGGTTCTTCGCAGTGTCTTTTGTTAAGTAGTCTGCGTTATCAAAAACTTCACTATTTGCGAAGCCATGTGATACACCAATTTTATAGCCGCTTAAATCTCTTAAATCACTGTAGGACAGGATTTTTGAGTCACTAAGGGTTGCAAGTCGAACCTTGACACTATAGATACAGTCACTTACGAAGTATCGCTGTGCACGCTCCTTGGTGTAATAAGCTCCCATTAGAATGTCATACTCTCCTGTCTCGACCATTACCATAGCTCGACTCCATGGCATAAAATCAAGAGAGGTGGCATAAGATCCTTGGAAAGCATGCTTTACGATATCTGTTATGACTCCTTGGTTCTTTAGATTTTTACCATAGTAGGGCGACCAATCAAGAGTTACCATCGTGAGCGACTTTACTTCGGCAAAGAGGTTGCTCTTCGACTTTCCTAAAATCAGAATTGCAAAAGTTAATAGTCGAAAGAGCGAGATTGACACCTCAATGTCTCCATTTTTCTATCAGTATGAGCTACTTATGTCTCTTTAAGTATATCTGAGGCCTTACCCATATTTTCTCAATTAAACCAAGAAATCGGCGCCTGATGAGTAGGCAAACTAGGAATCTTGAAATCCGAGCAACTGTGGGGACCTCTTATAAATTTACGATCGGTTTGCTTGGATAGATATTTTTAGTGCCTCTCCTTCTTCATTAAGATTTCTATTAGTGATGTTATATCCCGATAAGAATATTTTCACCTAAAAAAGAGCGAGTCATCATGATATTATTCTTTTTAAACGGAACATAGTCTCAACGGTATATGATAATAGGGTGTAATATTGATTGAAAGCGATAGTGAATAGTATTGCATATGAGCTAATTTATTGTGCTTCCTTGCCACAGAACCTTAAAAAAATTTTTCGCAAATACAGCGGAGATACGCAGCAGTCTCAGTTAGATTCGAGGTACTCGCAAAAAGCGCTAGCAGTCCATCTGGGTCCTCGTCTAATTTTCTATCGATAATTGGTAAACTGAATTGGCAACAGCAGGCCGAACATCGTGCTTGGCGAACTCGAAATCGACCCTATCGATTTTTGATGAAGAAATCCTTGCAACATTCTTATGTTCAAATCATTTCTTTGAAGGTGTCCAGAATCTGCGATTTTTGCAGCCAATTAACTTAAGTTTATCTCTAAATTTTGAGGAAACCGATAGAGTCTGTGGCAGATCCTTAGAACTGTTCCCCCATAAATAGCGGCTTTTTCAAAGAGTGCCCAGCTTGGAGCCCATTAGTGTAATAGGTTGAATAGTTTCCTTGGAGGCACTGTGCCTGTTTAAATCCATAGAGGATATTGTTAATCATAGTATTAGTTAGGTATGTCGGTCTAAAAAAGCTAGCTGGACGACAATACCTTTTGTAAGAAATCGATTAATACATCTGGCAATTGATTGACAATGTACGTCGTGGAAGTAGGAGTCTGGCAATTCGCACAAATTCCAGCCCCTAGCTAAAAGTGGATCTTAGTTGTTGCTGCGTTCTATGGGTCTGAAGCCATCAGCCCAGGAAATTAGGCTCAGAGGGTTGCGGCTCTGAATCCAAACTTTGCCCTCGCCTTGAAAGCGGCATACAAACCCCTCTCCCGAGAAGAATAGGCTCTTGTATCCTCCCACTTTAGACACGGAGTATTCTAAGCCTTCAGTAAAAGCCACTATATGTCCTGTGTCGACCACGTACTCGCCTTTGACATCGACTGAGAAGAGGCCTCCAAAGGTATTGAACCACAGGCTTCCGTCACCACTACAACGCATGAGGAATAGAGATTCACCAGAGAAGAATCCTTTGACTAAGCCTTGGAACTTGGTATCTAGCTGGACATCAGGAGTACATGCGACAAAGCTCGATCCTGTCAAAAACAGCGATTTCTGGGCATTTACTTCGAAGTGAGACATGTCTCCGGAAGGACCAGGAGCGATCTTGATCTCACCTGCAGCATCGTGGGCTGTGAACTCATTGATGAAGATCGATTCTTTTGTTAAGAATCTTTTCAGTCCTCCTTTAAGCTTTGTCTTCATCTGAATATGACGATCCATTGATGCCATGGCTGAAGCTTCAACTTTTAACATCTGATCAGCAGGAATCTGAACCGTTAATAGTGCATATTCTGGCGAGCACTCGATTTGAAAAGGGTATTGACCTGACATAAAAACTCCTTAACGCTTCTTAGCCCTTAGGTGCGGGCGTAAGCTCCATCCAAAGGCGGAGAGGTTGTGACTCTGACACCAAACTTTACCTTTCCCTTGAAATCGACAGACTATTCCTTCTCCCCCCATAACGGAGTGCAACCAACTAGAGCCAGCTTTAGATAGATTGAAATTGAGGCTTTCTTCGAAAGCGACGATGTGCCCCGTATCGACAATGTAGGAACCATCCACATCAATGGTATAGATTGCACCATAGGCACTAAATAGAACGGGACCAGTACCGCTCAGATTGATCCAAAATAGGCTTTCTCCAGAAAGAATATTCTTAAAGCCTTGCCAGCCTGTACTAATATCAACACCAGAGTCGCACGCCAAGAAAGATCCTGCTTGCACCACGATGCGATCCCCTTGTAGCTCATGCAATGTTATGTCTCCAGGCATAGACGGCGCGAGCCAAAGTGTGGCTTCTGATTGGGCGGTGTAATGATTCATGAAGAAGCTCTCGCCGGCGAACATTCGTTTGAGTCCTTTGAGAACCCCTCCTTTCCCTTTCTTGTGGGTTGAGGTTTCAATTTGAAGGCCAGAACTCATGGCAATCATAGCCCCCGCCTCGGTGGTCCAAGCTTCTCCCGATAAGAACTCTAACTTTGCCACGGTGTTGGTGGGCCCCATTTCTAAACTGACGTTCATTGCTACCCCCAAAATCTTGGATTCAACCAACCGGCCAAGCCACCTAAGCTTCTCGCCTGCAACAAGACTTTGCCCTTACCTTCCAGCCTTAACAGGAACCCTTCTCCCCCAAAGAAGCTTGAAAATATACCTCCAGAGAGTTGAAATTTGAGGTCGATTGTTTTGGGGTATGAAAGTAAATGACCTGTATCTACTAAGTATTCACCGTTGATTTCTTTTTCTACGACAGCTCCGTAGGCTCCATACCAGACAAGGCCTGAGCCAGAAATCTTAATACGAAATAGCCCTTCGCCCCCGATCCATGAGGCGAAGCCAGCCCAGCGTAGACCGAATTTAACAGTCTTAGTAGCAGCTATGAAAGAACCCGGTTGGATAAAAAGAGTTTCGTCTTTCAACTCCGCAATGCAGATTTGCCCAGGAGTGTTTTGGGTCAGAATGATGGTCTTTTGGCTGTTGCTGGGATTAGAAAAGCGATTGATAAACAGAGACTCATTTCCCAGAAATTTCATCAGCAATCCACTGAAGAATCCTCCGTTCAACTTGGTCCGCATCTCGATTCCATCATCCATAGAAGCCATAGCTCCTGACTCAGTGATCACCTCTCCGCCTGGTGGAAGGGGAGCTTCGATATAAGAAAACCCATGACCCCCCTTGATTGTTTCTATCACTTCGTTGCCTCCTTGCAGCAGCTACTGCCTAGTCGATTTGAAGCCTCGGCGTTGTTGACTTTGTCACTCGCTCGTCACCGTGCCCAGCCGTACTGTCTCCTCGCTCGCTCCTTGTCGCCTAGCCGAAAATTCAACTTGACTAGGCACTAGTTACTAATGATTTTAGCTTTAAATGATTCATAGTCAAAATCTATTGCCGGAATATCGAGCTTTTCTTCTCGTATCCGATCTTTGATGGCGTTGATTCGCTCGTCTGTTGCTGGGTGAGTGCTCAGAAAGCTAAGGGGTTTGGCTAAGTCTCCCAGCATTTCATTCTGCTTTTTCTGGGTTTCTTCTATGATCTGGAAAAATGACACAAGGCCTTGTGGATTGATGTTCGCTGCAACCAATAGATTGAATCCAACCTCATCGGCTTGGCTTTCTTGTTCTCTGGAAAAGCCGCTCTGTAAGAGTAGCTGACTGTTTTCACTGATGACAGCCAGAATTCCCGTCATGTCACCCATAATTAGATCGACAACAAGATAGAGGCCAATTGCTTGAACAATACCCCGCAATACGTGACGTTTCTCCACATGTGCCAGTTCATGGCCTGCTACCCCTAAAATTTCCTCGATGTTTGACGCTGCTCTTAGCAAACCCTCATTGAATACGACATGCCCTCCCGGGAGGGCAAAGGCATTGATGTCCGAACTTTTTGCGATATAGATTTTTACGTCATTCATGGGTTGAGGTAGAACATCCTGTAAGCGCTTTATATAGGGCTTGAGGGTTTCAATTGCTGGGCCCGACGATATAAGGTTTTGAGCTGGGATGGTAATACCCACAAGACGGGAGCCTAACTCCTGTTCCCATTCGTAGGGAACTCTATCAACTACAGCATCTATAATCGGATCCCGGCCGATCCAGACGAAGGCCACCAATGCTAAAAGAACAGCCATTGCAGTCACCAAGATACTCAGGGATGAAACACGGTGCATCTTGAGGTCTTTTAAAAAACTTTGAACCTCTACTGCCGGAATAGTTTTTAATTGCTGTACTATGAGGCGATTGCGTTCTGTGTAGATCGATTCAATTTCTTTGATGTTTTTGGGAGTGAAGAACAATAGTTTATCCGCAGCTCCGCCAATCTTGATGGATGTTTGCGACCAAGGCCAGTGCTCCTGGATACTTTTTTCAGTTGATCGAACTTTGATTCCATCTTGCTGAATGTTGAATTCGCAAGGGGATTTTGTCTTGTCTTTGAAGAAGCCGTGAGCTTTAAGCATGTTTTTCACCAGTGGCTGAATATTTGATCATTTTCCTCGTAGGTGGTAGCGGTATTGTGGCTGCATAGCACTACTACTGTCAAATTTACTATATTCTCGGAGCTATTATGAAAGAGAAAGTCATTCCAGTCTATGACGTTGACTTTTACGGTACACGGATTCTCATGCAAGACTTTGTCATCTATCTTGATTCTGATCTTGAAGAAGAAGAGTTCGATCCGAATCATCCCCATAAAGTTCCTAGATATGAGATGGCAAGGGTAGCAATAGTTGCTGCTGTCCCTAAGGGAGAAAGCATTCCTCTCGAAGAATCAGATGCTTTTAATGGGGTCAGGGACATGTATAGAAAGGCCTGCTTTAAAGAATTGTCACTTGAGCCTGACGGTATGAGAAGATTAGGTGTGAAACGCATTCTGGCTGAGATTGATCAACTTTAGAAAGTGCCATTCTATCAAGTTCTTATCTTTCTCTGACTAAGCCCAGCCTTTAAAAGTTTCTCTTTCAAAAATAGTGGCTCCCAAAAAAAGCTTTGGCATGTTTTTTCTGCAATATTTACCTGGAAAAAGACCCCTTGCCAAAGACTTCTAAATTACAGTGGAGCGAAGTTTATGCAGTATCTACGAAATAAGTATAATATTTCTAGGTAGTTGAAGGCTCCTTCTGGTAAAAAACCGTCTCCTGGAAACCATACCTAGCCAATCCATACCCATCGATCTGATCATAAAGGCTGAATCCTGCCCTAGATAGAAAGGCCCTATGGGCGCAAACCCAAGCCTCTCAGAGATCAAAATTACTAGCTAGTCCAGGGATGTGTATCGTAAGGTATCGATAATATTGATATTAAATGGGTGGGTGTGTCTATTTATGGATTTGTCACAATTATATGGTCTCTTTCGTAACAGAGAGTGTGCGAGTTGTTGTCTATTCTTGCGTCAGGTGGAAAAGCCATTGGCGTGAAATGACGTGATGAAGAAAGAAGAGGTTTAAATGCGGTCGACTTTGCTGGTATTTTTGCTCCAAGTCGTTGCCTCCCCGGCCTATAGTATGACTTTTAAAGAGGCCATGAGTTCCATAGAGAATCACCAAAAAGTAGCGGAAATGGAGCTTAAAAGCAGGTCCACTGCTGAAGTTGCTAATATGAAGGGGTCTTGGGGGGATCCAACCTTAAAAGTCTCTGCTAAGAATTATCCCGTTGATACTCTGGATCCAAACCAAACCCCAATGACGGGAGTTGACTTCGTTCTTTCACAAAAGGTTCCACTAACATCAAAGTACAGTGATGTTGAGTTGGCATTTAAAAACCTTTCTGAAGCTGAGCGTTGGAAGTCCAAAAGCAGATTAGAGGGGCTTAGGTCAGCATTGTGGAGCTATCTGATATCAATTAGAAAACTATCTGATGAAGTTAGAATTCTTAGAGAAAACCTAACTTGGTTAGAAAATATTATCAAGGTATCGCAAGATCTATATTCCACCGGTAAACAAAATCAACAGGCGATATTAGAACTCAAAATCCGTAAGTCGGAGCTCAAAAGTATGGTGCAAAGCAAGGATTTTGAAATTTCAGAAGTTAAGGAAATGATCAAGTACATCATTGGCACGCCCTCTGAAATCGATCTATCGTCAGTTCCATGGGAAATACTAAAACGCCCAACTCCCCAAACTGATACCGCAGAAAAATCGTTGGAATCAAATGTTAGGGCAAAAGATTTTGCATTGACGGCCAAAAGCAAGTCTAGAGTTCCCGATCTAATGGTCTCATTTGGTTATACCAAGCGATCTAATGTTGACGAAAATGGTGATTTTGTGACCTTGGCTGCGACAATCCCTCTGCCAACCTCTAGTGTGAGACATGCCGATTTTAGAAAATCACTTCATGAAAAAAGACAGTCCGAGCTAGCTCTACAAGACTATAGGCAGGAGAAAGGCTCAAAATTGGCAAAGTTACAGCTCATGAAGAAAAGAATAGAAACAGAATTAGAGATCCTGCGTTCAGAAACGATCGCATTTGCTGATAATGCAAGGCAGGTTACTACAAAATCCTATCAATTGGGAGACTCTAGCTATCTTGAGCTATTGCAATCAGAACTAAAGCTTCAAAACTTAAGAATGAAAGAGGTGGCCTCCACAGCAACTTTAAGAGAAGTGAATTTAGCCCTAAAGACATCACTTGGAGAAGAGCTCTATGAATAAGAAACTATTGATTCTACTCGCAGGACTTACCGTTTCTTGTACGAAGTCTGATAAAAGTAGCAGAGCTTCATCCAAGGCTGAAACGGTGCAGTCTGATGGTCATGAAGGTCATCGGCATTTAGATAACCCAGACTTTTATTACACCTGCGCGATGCATCCAGAGATTAGGCAATCCGAACCAGGCAAATGTCCTATTTGTGGGATGACACTGACTAAGTTTGAGCTTGATGATGACGAAACATCGGATCACTCTGTGAGTCAACTTGCTGAGCAATGGCAGTGCAGGGACTACCCGGATGTTACTAGTGCAATTGAAGGAACTTGTCCAATCGATGGGACTCCAATGATTAAACAGGCTGTGTTACCATCTGCTGGTGAAGCGATTGCCAAGGTCAAGCTTAGAAAATCGCAAATGTCCCACTTTGTTCCAAGCTTCTTTCCAGTCTCAACGATGAAAATGACCAAAAATGTGAGGCTTCTTGGTTCGGTCCTACAATCGGAAGACAAGCAAAGTACTATTCCTGCGCGAGTGGGAGGTCGCGTTGAAAAGGTCTATATCAAATCAACTGGCAGTTTTGTGAAGCGTGGCGATCCTGTCCTGGAAATCTACAGCCCCAAACTGATTACAGCTGGTCAAGAGTATCTTGTGTCGCGGCGAAGCTTTGAAAAAAATGGGAAGGACGACTTTAAGCAATTATTAGCGAAGGCGCAAGAGCGACTTGAACTTTGGGGCATAAGAAGATGGCAGTATGAGTCGTGGTATCGCAATGGCAAAGTGCCTAGGCAAATTGTTGTCTATTCACCTTCTACAGGAATTGTTCAAAAGCATAATGCAAAAGTGGGAGGCTACTTTAAGGAGGGACAAAATTTCTTTGAGCTATCAGACCTTTCAGAGGTATGGGTTGAGATGGATGTCTATGAACATGACTCTTCCATTGTCAAATTAGGTCAAGAGGTTCAGTTAGAGTTTTCATCGGCTCCAGGTAAGCCAGTGCGAGGGGAAATTGACTTTATCAACCCCATACTTGATTCAGAATCTAGAACTTTGAAAGTTCGAACGACAATTCCAAATGCAGAGGGAGCGCTGAAGCCAGGAATGATTGCTGAGGCTAGCCTTACCGTTGTCTTCGATGGGAAGCCTTTGGTTGTCCCAAGAACTGCAATTATCGATACGGGAAAGAGAAAAGTTGTCTGGGTCAAACTTACTAACAAAAAGTTCGAAGCAAAAATTATTCACACTGGATTTGAGTCTGAAGGCTATGTTGAAGTTAAACAGGGGCTAAAGGCTGGTGATCAAGTCGTTATGGATGGCAACTTTCTGCTTGATGCACAGGCTCAACTATTCGGTGGGTATAGTGATATGACAAGAAACCCTAGAAACGCCCATCCGCACTAAGGAACGGACCTATGATCCAGAGACTCATTGAACAAGCTATTCGCAATCGAATACTAGTTGTCATGATCTTTTTGATCATTGGCTTGGTATCCGTGTTTAGCATAAAAAATGCGAAGATAGATGCTATCCCTGATATTGGTGAGAACCAACAAATTGTGTTTACCGAGTGGCCTGGTCGCTCCCCGAAAGACATCGAAGAGCAGGTCACATACCCCCTGAGTATTTCTTTGCAGGGAATTCCAGGAGTGAAGCAGGTTCGAGGGATTTCTGCTTTTGGCTTTTCGATAATCTACGTTATTTTTAAGGATGATGTAGACTTCTACTGGAGTCGCTCAAGAGTCCTGGAAAAGCTTTCCACAGCGTCTGGAAGTGTGCCACAGGGAGTCTTGCCTACTATGGGGCCAGATGCTACAGGCTTGGGGCAAGTGTACTGGTACACTATTGAAAACGAGGACTCATCTCTCCATCCAAAATCTTTGGCCGAACTAAGGTCGATCCAAGAGTTTTACGTTCGATACTTGCTCCAAGGCGTAGAAGGGGTCAGCGAGGTTGCTAGTATTGGGGGTTTTCTAAAAGAATACCAGATCGATGTAGATCCGAATAAGTTGTTTGCCCTCGATATACACTTCAGCACGCTACTTCAGGCTGTTAAGTCGAGCAATATTGATGTAGGTGCGGAAATTATTGAAGACGGCGATAGAGAGTTTATTGTCCGTGGGAGGGGGTTCTTTAGGTCTCTTGAGGATATAAAAAATGTAGTCATCGCTGTAAAGAATGCTTCACCCATTCGAGTTCGTGATGTTGCTACTGTAGGAACAGGACCAGCTTTTCGCAGGGGAGCTCTTGATAAAAATGGCAAGGAATCTGTTGGTGGCGTGGTTACGATGCGTTTTGGTGAAAATCCTCAAGAGGTCATCAATCGAGTTAAAGAGCGCTTAGAAGTTATTAACAATGGGCTCCCGAGTGGAGTAAAAATAGTTCCTTTCTATGATCGTACGGAACTTATTCAAAAAACGATGGGAACAGTCTATTCCGCATTATCACAGGAAATTCTGATTACTGTGATAGTTATTTTGGTGTTTCTACTTCATTTTCGAGCGTCGATACTTGTATCCCTTACGCTGCCATTTGGAGTAGGTATCAGTTTTATTCTGATGAAGATTCTCGACATTGACTCTAATGTGATGAGTCTTTCAGGGATGGTCATTGCAATTGGTTCAATGGTCGATATGGGAATTATTATGACTGAAAACATATATTCTCACTTAGCCTCCAAACCAAATGCTCGTTCCAAGGAGCGAATAGAAATTATCATCCAATCGGCTAGAGAGGTAGGTCCAGCAATCTTGACAGCTGTCATGACAACTATTGTTACCTTTTTGCCCGTATTTGCTCTGGAGGGAGGGGAAGGAAAGCTCTTTCACCCTCTGGCTTGGGCAAAAACTCTCGCGATGTTCGGTTCCGTTGCTGTCGCCATTTTACTCGTACCGGCTCTTTCGGTTTTTTTACTCAAGGGTAAGTTAAAGCCAATCGAAAAAAATGTTATTAGCTCATCGGTTGTTAAGATCTATCAGCCAACCCTTGAGTGGGTATTAGAGCATAGAAAGCTATTCACCATTGCACCTATAGCAGCTATTTTACTGGGGGCTTTATCCTATACTAAACTGGGAAAAGAGTTTATGCCGTCTCTAAACGAAGGGGACATACTCTACATGCCCGTAACAACGCCTGATGTAAGTATGACGAAGGCAAGAGAGTTGCTGTCGTATACTGATAAGATCTTGAACGATCACCCCCTTGTAGAGTTTGCTGTTGGAAAGCTTGGCCGTGCTGACTCCGCGATAGATCCGGCCCCTGTGGCAATGTTTGAAACGATAGTTAAGTTAGTGCCAGAAGATTCGTGGCCAGAGGGAAAGAGTATTTATGATATTATGGAAGATTTGGATCAGGAGCTACAAATTCCTGGTCTTGTGAATTCATGGGACTTTCCAATTCAAACTCGCATTGGAATGATATCGACTGGAATCAAAACTCAAATCGGAATCAAGATATTTGGAACTGACCTAGGACAGCTTGAGAGACTGGCTGCGGAAGTGGGTGATAGGGTAGAACAGATCGATGGGGCTTATGGAGTATATGCTGAGAAGATCACTGGCAAGCCCTATATTGAGTTTGACATCGATAGGGTTGCCGCCTCAAGGTTTGGCATCAACACGGGAACAATCAATCAAATTCTCCAAACAGCCGTCGGTGGAATGCCTATTGGACAGTTCTATGAGGGACGGGAACGCTACTCTATAAGGGTACGCTATAAAAAAGAACTGCGTGACCGTATCGACGATTTGAGACGAGTTCTCGTTCCTAGTCCACTTGGGCAGCATATCCCCCTAGAGCAGCTCGCGAACATTAGAATTGTTACTGGTCCTGCGGCCATTCAATCAGAAAACGGACTACTGAGAAGCGTGGTTTTGCTTAACGTTAAAGGCCGTGATTTGATTGGTTTTGTTGAAGAGGCCAGAGACTTGATAGCAAGTTCCGTAGAGCTGCCTAAAGGTTACTCGATCGTTTGGGCTGGACAATATGAGAATCAAATTCGAGCTAATCAACGTCTTAGCTTTTTGATTCCTATAGCACTTGTGATCAATCTCTTCATTATTTACTTCGGAATCAAAAATATTAGAAACTCAGCAATTATATTTAGTGCTGTACCTATTGCGATGGCTGGTGGATTAATCCTGCTTTGGATCGGTGGGTTTAATACCTCAGTTGCTGTTTGGGTTGGGTTTATCGCTCTTTTTGGAATAGCTGTCGATGATGGTGTCGTGATGATGACCTATTTGCAAGAAGCTATTAAGGCGCATCAACCAAACAACTGGGAATCTTTAAAGTCTTGCATCGTCGAGGCGGGTACTAGAAGGATACGCCCTCTCGTAATGACGACGACCACCACCGTAGTCGCTCTATTGCCAGTAATGTGGTCAACTTCTGCGGGTAGCGAGGTTATGAAGCCAATGGCTATTCCAACTCTAGGAGGAATGCTTATCGCACTTATAACATTATTTGTAGTTCCTGTGACATTTTCATTTTTTGAACAGAAATCTATGGAAGGTAGACATGATGAAATCAAGGGTTAGGATCTTTTTTTCCAGTGCTTTATTAGCTTACACTACAGCTTTCGCACAAAATGATCATGACCATGATCATTACTTAAAAAAGCAAAGCTCTGCGACGAGTGCCAAAAATGCGGATAGGATAAACCTTGACCCCGAGACCAAGAAGTATTTACTCGCAGCCCTAGAAATAAATGAAAATCTACATACTAGTTTTTTTGACTATAATGCTGGGAAGGTAGAGAAATATGCCGGTGAATTAAGTTTATCTCTATCCCAAATCAAAGATCCCAAAATTTCGAGGAAGCTCCAGTATTCACTGCAGAAGTTGAATGACATTAAAGCTCAGAATGACCGTAAGATTAATAATATGAGCTACCATTCAGTTTCAATGACATTAATTCACTTGATCCACACCTATAACCTCGGAAACACTTACAAGGGGTACACTTGTCCCATGGTTAAGATGAAATGGGTTCAGAACTCTAAGAAAATGTCGAAAGTTCATAATCCGTACGCACCGGAGATGAAGCATTGCGGTTCACAAGAAAGCTAGAGACGCTACTATCGCCTACAATTTTCTGCGAGCAAAACCATAGTTGGGTAATATGAGATTGGTCCTATATCCTCATTTGGGTAGTTACGAATGCTGGAGGATTCAAGGGAATTGGAAAAGCTAATTGGTAATTTTGACGGGAGGCTAAGTATGACAGAATCCATTTGCGAGATGCTAGCAGGAGGGCATCCAAATTCCCTGGGGCGAACGGAAGAAGTTGTGAAGCTGATTTTGAAAAATCCCGAAAGAATAGATGAACTTTATCAAGGCTATAATAGTGATGATGAAGTCGTAAGGCTTAGGATATCGAGTTCTTTTAAACGACTTTTCCTGGCACATCCGGATTGGTTTAAGAAGTGGTACCCGAAATTTTCGAAGCGAGTCATGAGACTACAGCAACCATCAGCTCTTTGGACATACTCTCTACTTTGTTTTAAGTTAGAAGAACAACTTAGCGCTAAGAATAAGGAGGATGCTGTAGCTAATCTAAAAGAGATACTGAAGGCATGTGATGATTGGATTGTCATCAATAATACAATTGAGACTTTAGGACACTGGGCTGCGGATGATGCAGCGCTAAGAAGGTGGCTGAAACCCATGTTAGAAAGCTATACTGAAGATTCTCGAAAGTCAGTAGCAAAGAGGGCCTTTAAAATACAGAAATCTTTAGGTCTGCTATAGGTAGTATCACATCCGATGAATTTACAATACAAGCAAGTCGACGAGCTGCCGGAAAATGTGTTTTGTTGTTCAATCTAGAATCTCAAAGAATCTAGAGATTCGTCGGCCTTGCAAATCCACTACCGTTATTCTATGGCGACCAGGCTTGGGATCGATCGCCATTTCATGAAAGAGTTTGGTTTTTCCAAGATATTCTCGATCTAGATACCATTCTAAGGTTTGTTTAGACTGTTTGTGTGCGACTTTGAAAACTGTGGCGCTTCTTCCACCAAAGTCATTTGGCACATAGATGTTACTGCTGGGGAAAGGGTATATAAAGCTCATAACTTCTACAGCCGATAGCGAGTCGTTACAGTCTTTGCGAAAAGGTGGAGTGCCTTTATACCAGCTGTGATATCGACGAAAATAGTGAGCTTCTATTGGTGGGAGGCTAAATATCAGACGTTGTTTCATATTGTAGACCGACTCGCACTGACTATGCACCTGATACTGTCCGCTAGAATCCAATTGTACAAGTTTGTGGTGCGGGCTAGTTTTTTGAAATCTGCTTTTGGCGGGTACTTCAACGTCGGCTTCCTCGCACCCTTGGCTTGCTCGATATCCATTCTCACGGCATACCGCAATTGTTTTCAGGTCAAACCAAGGAATATCAAATGATTTTTGGTCAGGAAGAGAATGAAGAGCCTGAAATAGAATTGGGGCAGCTTGCTTTATTCCCGTGAGTTCTGGACGACCAGTGCCATCAGCATTGCCAACCCAAACACCCACGGTAAATTCAGGGCTGACACCGATTGCCCAGGCATCGCGAAATCCATGACTTGTCCCTGTTTTCCAAGCAATATTTCGCCCCCCTAGAAACTTTTGCCAATGAGCTTCCACTCCAGGACGTACGACTTCTTGCATCGCTTGAATGGTTAGGAAAGACGCTCCGAGGCTCATCTTAAAGCCTACGGATTGTTTTTCTGTTTGTCCTTTGTGCAATGAAATCGCAGGTATAGTATCCTTATCTTGGTTTGAAACCTGGTATGCCATACGACTATATAAATCACTGAGCTGGAATAATGTGCTTTCTGCACCACCCAAAATTAGCGATAAACCATAGTGAGATGCTGGTTGGTTAAGAGTCGTTATGCCGCTAGATTTCAAAAAGTAGTGAAAACGATCAATACCATAGGATTTGAGCATATTGGCAAAGGGGATGTTAAGAGACTTTATCAACGCTTCTTGGCTGGGCACAGCACCTCGATAGCTTCGATCGAAGTTCTCTGGCCTAAAACGCCCAAAGCTGCGAGGGATGTCCTGTACCAAGGTCATTGGCGTGATTAACGAACTATCAAGCATGAGGCCATACAAAAAGGGTTTAAGCAGGCTGCCTGTGCTACGTGGCCGTTGAACGATGTCGACGAAACGACCTTCTTTCAGTTCATCCAGAGGGCTATTACCAATATATCCTATAACCCTTCTCTTTTGATCTAGAACAAGAATAGCTAGATTATTAATGTGGTTTCCAGAGAGCACACCGCTAAAACTTTTACTTATCTGATAGAGCCGATTCTGTAGAGGTTGATTGATATAGCTATGAAATGTATTCGTTTTCAAGTTCTGAGCGGACAACGTGTTCAGAAGGTGGTGGCTACCTTGCGAAATTGGGAAGTTTCGAATAGGCAATGGTTCGAGTTTTGAGAGCTCCAGATCTTGCAAACTCATGTACCCTTCATCTTGGAGTCGGGTTAGCAGCCGATCTCGCTTTGCCTTCAAGATATCTCGGTTTTTCGATAAATGCAGAAGGCCAGGGCTATTAGGAAGTACAGCTAAAAGTGCTGATTCCGCCCAGGTTAACTGGTCAAGAGGCCTACCAAAGTAATAGAAAGCACCTGTGGTGACCCCAATATGATTACCTCCTACAGGCACGTGATTGCTATAAAGTTCTAAGATCTCGTCTTTGCTAAATTTGATCTCTAAGTCGACTGCCAAGAGGACCTCACGAAACTTTTCCCAATAGGTGCGTGGAGGGTTGTTTCGAGCTAAGCGTGCCAATTGCATAGTAATTGTAGAGCCACCACTGACAATTGTTCCATGTTTTAAGTTTAGAAACGCAGCTCTGGCGAGAGCAATGGGATCGAATCCCCAGTGCCAGGAAAAATTCCTATCCTCGAATAGGAGAACTGCTTTCTTATACTTATCGGAAAGGTTCCCCACATGAGGGATACGCCACTGACCATCAGCAGCAATCCTTGCACTAATCAGTTGATCTTTGTCTGAGAGGAGGACTTTGCTGTAGGCCGTTTTGCCAAAGTAGCTTGCCTTGCTCGGGCTTATGCAAATGTAGCTCAGGCATAACATTGCGAGCACCAAGCAAAGAAAGCAAGATTTCGTCCTTATCATGTTACTCAATATCAATCCAAAAACCTTTTGTATTGCTATTGATTTCTCCCTCATACATCAATTCAGACTGGATTGCAGGGTAGTAGAATCGCCCAGGATATGCGGCATTAAAATCCACGTTAAAACTTTTCTGGCCACCGCTAGGAAGATCAAAGTAGGTGAGAGTTCGGTCGTCCCGGATGTCGACATAATCAGCTTGGTCTGTTTCGGATTTTTCAGTTTGAAGCCGCTCATTCTTGACTTCGAATCCAGATGGAAAAATATGAGTTAGAGCAATGCTTTTGTAATCTTTGCGGCTAGGGTTCCTGATCGTGACTTTAGCCTGTAGATCTGAGCCATGCCTAACTCTGAGATCTCCACTTAGAGCGTTAAGCTCCTTTTGATCAACGACCAGTTTTAAAGTCATTTCAAGGCCTTGATTTAATGCTTGTTCGTCTCCCATAGGAGGAGTGCCGCGACGAACGATGTTAAGAAATACAGGGTTCGTGGACTTATTTTCGAATACAGCTAGAAGTGGTTTCCTAAAGTCAGGATATTGTTTCTGCCATATGGCTCGATCGCTTATGATTGTTTCCGTTTGCTCACCAATGTTCATTGCTATAGAAAGTTTCTTCGACATCTCTTCTGGGCCCAAAAACTTGGCAATGGCCATGAGTGCAAATGCGGTCTCTTGGGTGGATAGCCAGCTCCCGCTATTTAGTTCATCGCTCATCTCTTTTACAAGTTTCATACCCAGTGTCCGATTACTGAGTGCGCCATAGCTCATTAGTAGGATAGCCTGATCTCTAAGTCTTGAACCGTAGGTTTCTTTGTGTTCTCGATAGCTGCTAAGATGTATGCTATCGCTGGAGAGTAGGTCGGTAGCCACTTCTTTCTGACCAATGATGGCGTACGCTGTCGCTAGCTGAGCGCTCGCAGCACTCCTAGGTCGTATAATCTCACGCAATCTATTCATGGCCCCTAAATCGGCTTGTTTGGCGAGAGCTAGAACTGCCAGTCGATAGGCCTGGATGAGCTGTGACTGGCCGGTACGCAGAGGAGTCCAACGATTAGCTTGATCCTTTTGAAAATTAACCCAACGGTGCCGCAGCTCTGCTGAAACATGATATCCAGCAGTTTCTGCTTCTAGAAGAAAGTGGGCCGCATAGATGCTGGCCCAAGGATCAATTTCATCATCTCCCATCCACCGTGTAAACGCACCGGATGAGGTTTGAAAACTGGCTATCTTAGCAATGGCAGACTTAATATGAACTTCGATACTTTTTTTAACGGTTTCATCCAAGTCCATGAGACGATCAACATAGAGTTGAGGAAACGCTCCTGATGTGGTCTGCTCCAAGCAGCCATGAGGGTATTTTATGAGATAATGAAGGCGTCGATCTAGTTGCAACGGAGGAATGCTGGATGCTTCAACCAAAAGTTCGTTGCTTCCTTCAATTCCAAACGGCTCAAGGTCGACATTCCAAGAGCCACCCTTCTCTATGGCTTGTTGTGAAACCCTTTGTATAACTGGATTGGGTATCTCGATGGGTATGGATATCTTTTGTTGGTAGACTTGGCCTCTCGCTTCAGCAATCACTTCCAGAGTGCCAGGTTTGGTTCCCTCGGATACTTGTACGGGAATCAATGCGACTTTATCCTCACCCTTTCTGATATCTAGTGTCATATCTGCGAGACCCAAAAGTTTTAATCTTGCGTTAGACTTAAACTTAAGATTTACTTGACTATCTACATCCGCGGTGTTGAATACCGAAACAGGTAAGTGGGCGACTTCTCCCGGCCTTAGAACTCGGGGACCATCTACCAATAAAACCACATCATCTTTAACTGGAACTGACTTTTCCTGATTGCCAAATGCTCGCTCAGCCCCCGCAGTGACCATAATTCTGGCTTCTCCCATATAGTTCGGGATTTCAACAAGGTGCTCTTGCTTATCGCCTGCTGCTAGACTAAATGGGCCTAAGAACCTTATAAAAGGGGGAAATCTATTGGCATCATTCTCAGTGGCTTCTTTGTTTGCGTTGCCGTCACCACCAATCCCGATGATCTGTTCTAGTTCTGCTCCGTAGGCTCCTATTACGTGATCAAATTGATCCCAAGTTTTTACCCCCAGTGCCGCTTTTTGATAGAAGTGGCCATGTGGATTTGGGCTTGAGTAATTTGTAAGTCCCAGCAACCCCTCATCTACCACTGCTATGGTGTATGTCATAGCCTTGGCATTTTCTTCTGAAATTTCGATTTCAACGGGTGAATTAGGTTTCCAAACATCACTTGTAGTAATCACAGGCGAAAGAGTTGTTTCGGGATTATTGACAAGGATGGGAATAACCCCATACATCCGCAGTGGATGATCGTTTTCTCGATCACTATAGGGTTGGATCAACGTGATATGAGCAAAGATATTTGGCGCCATTTCCGGACTAATCTTAAAGCTGACGCGATTCTTTCCTGGCTTTGCCTCGATCCACCTTTTATCGAGTACCTCGCTACCGTTTTCCAGGCTCAGCAGAAACCGGCCATGAGTCGTTGCAGGAAAAAACACCTCGGCGTCTTCACCCACTGTCCACGATTTCTTACTACTACTTATCTGGAGTCGCGTGGCAGCGTCGGAGCCTTTTTCAGCTGCTCGCCCAGCCCAACCAGGCCAGTCCATATAGATAACTTTTGCCGCGCAGTGCCCCGACTCAACATCACATGCTTTGATAAGATAGCGTCCCCAGTCTGGATACTTGATCTGAAATGGCCAATTAGCCTGTGCGTTTTTACCTTTTGACCGGAGCTGACCGCTTAGGATTGATTGAACATGCCTCGAACTGGAAAAGTTTGCCCAATTGTCTTTTGATTTATCCCACCACCACTTCCAAGAAATCTTGAAAAGATTCACAGAAATCTTCCTGCCGGGGCTTGGCTGTCCAAATCGATCGACAGTCACGATACTAAGAGGGTGCTCTTTATCTGTGAGTAACATCCCTCGGGCTTCGTCCCCTTTGGGAACTTGAATGCCTACATAGTGGCTATAGGGGTGAACATCCACCGATTTGCTTCCAATACTAAAGGCACCAGACTTTTCAAAGACTCGTAATTCGAATGACGCATTCAAGCGACCTGGAGCATCTTCAACTTTTACAAGGCGGGTCTTAAATGAAGCGGCTCCTGTCTCATTGAGCTTGCCTTCGAATATTGTCTTGGCTTGAGAAAGCTCAAAACGTCGCGAAGGATCTTGGAAAGTAAATCTATCAAAGCTTTCAAATCCTAAGCCGTTTGGTTTGAGCTTAACTTTAACGTCAGCCTTTAGTTGGCTCGCGGGTGCCCCGTGAAGCCACTGACTTTCGAGTTTCATCGAGGTCTCACGGCCCAATACTAAGGTGTCTTCGGTGCTGAGATTCATCTTCAAGCGATTCGGTCTCACCATCTCAACTTTTATGGTTTTGTGGAACGCAACACCACCGTAGTTGACAGTAGCCTTCCAGTTGCCTGTTTTGGCCCCTTTATCAGTACTTATTTTGAAGCTATAAAAATCATTCAAAGCTCGACTGGGATTGTAAGTGTTGACGAGGACCCCAGATGGGTTGAAGAAGTCTAGGGTCACTTGGCTACCCTGAGGTTTACCTAAGCCGATAAAAGTTAGATAAATATCGTCTCCTGGTCGCCATACACCGCGTTCTCCATAGATGAAGCCATTGAGTCCCTTTTGGACCTTGTGTCCGCTAACGTCAAAGTGTGCTACCGATAACTGGGATCGGCTATTGACCTTCAAGTAAGATTTGTTCTTACCTTTTGAAGCGACGATGAGGAATGGCCTAGAGGGCAGCTCGACACTGTAGAAGCCCTGCTGGTCACTTTCACCAGTATGCATCAGTTGATTTTGAAAATTATAGAATGCCAAGCTAGCCCCTGAAACTGGCTCAGAGTCTCGGAAACTGTTTACAACTAGATCAAATTGATTTTTTTCATTAGCTTTTGCAATGACTCCTATGTCTGAAACGAAGATATTTTTTTCTTTACGAAGGAATTGCTTACTTTGATAGTAACTATCATGACAAGGATCGTGTCGATGGTTCCAACTTTGGACAGGCACATAGGAGTTCCAAGCGCTATATCCAGCTTGTTGATCGCTGTCTTTATATCCAGGTTCCGTAGATGGTGAAGATTCGTTAGGCTGACAGCTATAGCTGGAATTCCCTCGATTGGCTGTCAAGATAAATCGGAATAAGCTGCCAGGGTATTTCTGTGTAACCTCTGTAACATCGATGAACCGTCTCTGCCAGCTGGAAACATCACCTTGCAAGGTTACTGTTTTGCGCCACACGAAGCGTCCCACTCGCTTGAGTTCATATCCATCGTCGAGATTGTTGACTTGAAGAAATTGTGGAATATTTCGTTCGTCTATTCTAAAGGCTGTGACTTGGATGGAATGAAGCTGAACTGACTCAAACGGCAAAAGGGCTTGGTTTGCGTAAGGAATAATGTTCGCTTGTTCGTGAAATCGGATTCCTGGCTTTAAAGCTTGGAAGGTGAGAGCTTGTTCAAAAGGAGCCTTAAGGGTTGAGCCATCGGCCCCTTTGAGCCCTTCCGACACCCGCAACGTCTTCGTCTCATTGAAAGTTTCATCTACGAAAAGTTTGATAATGCTGCCTTCCACCACTGGCTTGAGAGACACACCATCCAAGCGAACGAGGCCAGTCATGTCCTGGTTTGGGTCAACAGCTTGGGAAAACGACAGTTCTACATAACTTTGCTCTCTCGTAAATGTTTTTGCCGAAATAACAGTGAGCATATTGAGAGGAGGAACTTCGATTCGTTTGCGTCCAGAAGTCTTCGCCCCCAGAGCTTCACCGTTCCACTCTAGCTCTAGGGCACTAACTTCATTTTTTCGAGCGATATCAGCGATGGTAAATCGGTGGTATCGACCACCTTCTCTATGATCCCAAGTGAGGGCTAGGGGAGTGCCCGACTGGTGAGCTTTAATGAAATCTTCCACCAATCCGTCTTCGCTGAATTGGGATGTGCTCACCTCTCCTTGAAGAACATAAGACTGTGAATTTGGGAGCAGCTTGAGATCTTCGAATTTAAGATCTATGTTCTGCCGTAGAACTTGAAAACTGAAGTTAAGGAGTTGACTAGGGGAGTCCCCCAGCCTCAGCTTTCCTATATATTTTTGACTTGGTTTTAACGGTTTATCTGGGCTGAATAGAAGTGTTTTTCCGTCTAGCCATTGACTCGTACCATCAATCTTGGGTTCGAATTCCCAGCTAGGGGTTACAGTCCCCGTTGAAGACTCTTGGATGGGTTTCTTGAACTTGACCTCAATCTTACTGGTACGGAGTATCTCTCCTTCAGGAAGCGATTCTACTAGGGTAAACAAACCCTGCGATTGATTGGAGGCTGATCCGTTTGAGGAGCTTGGCATATCCGTCTCGCCTCGCTCGCAAGCAACCCCTAAGAGTACAATTATGGTTCCCAAAACATATTTCAACATCCCTTACCCCAAACCAAGTGGTCCATATCTCTAGACTGGGTAAAAGTAATTGATGACACCTTCTAGAGCAAGGTTTTAGATGAAGAAACTTAGCCGTCGTGGATTAAAATGTTTTAGTGCTGCTTGACTATTAAACATCTGACCAATAATTAGATGTATTGAGGCACAATAGTCGTTGTATAGGTCTATTCGCTACTGCCGTCTTTTCTCGGGGGCTTTTGGGATTGGATCGTCTACATCGCTTCTAAATCAGATAGTTCAGATAACACCGTGCTGCGATCATTCTTTCCTTGGTCGACAGCTCGAATGCACTCACTTGAACAATAACATTGTGGGCGGAGTAAAGACTTTCCATACCAAGATACTTTATTAATCCGATCAACGGGAGGAATAAAAAGTATATTACCATGTAATTCCAAAGGCCGGTGACTATTAAGGGAAGCTTTTTTGTTGGTTCTTTCAGCGCGAAAGAACCTATACTTTACCTCAGTCTCGAAATTGTGTGCTGAAACTTATACCTATCAGTAAGAATTATAAATTCTAACTATCAGAATACTTTCCAGGAACTCCCAAGAGAACCTTCTATACCCCTATTTTGAAACGGTAAAACAATCACAATTCCCGCTCTCCACCGATTTCCCTTAGTCTCAAGGGATGACTCCTGAGGCTGGTTTTTCCCGTGGCGGCAACGCCACTAATATTAGCTAAAGCGCGATCCGATAGAGGGTCTGTACGCGGATGGTAAGAAAGCAGTTTTGAAATTGCTGTCGTTTCACAAAGACAAGGTGTGTGATGAAGAGTATGAATCCCAGTGAGACCCATGAAAATATTGAGAATCTCTGCCCTTTAGACGTCACCGAGCTGAAGGGGCGGAAAACAGATTTTGAACTCTACCTCGATATAGCTGGCAAGCCTGTTCTCTATGCCGAAGGGCCCTACGAATGGTCTTTGAGCGAGATTGAGCGGTTGAATCATGATGGATTTAGCGTCTTGTTCTATAGTAAATCTAACGATGATAAGGTTTTACAATTGCTTGCTCAGCAGTCCATGGACCCTGTAACCCTACTTCATAGCGATCGCGTTCAGCAGGAACAACAGGATCGTGTATCTCTACTGCTGCAAACCTATCGTGACTGGGTTTCCAATGTGGACTTGGCCCCCGAGCAGCATGAGATGGCTGAGGAAGCAACAACCCTGGTGATGGAAACCGTCAGTCAAAATCCGACCCTCATCGAGCTGCTTCAAGCCCTGAGCGAACATGACTACTACTCCTTTCACCACAGCATGAGAACAGCAGCCTACGGAGCTGTCATATCCATTAAGTTAGGGTGTCAAACTAGCCAGCATCTTCACGATATCATCCTAGGGTGTTTGGTCCACGACATCGGCCATCTGAAAGTGAGCAAGGAAACATTGGAAAAAAGCGAGCGCTTGAACGAGCGGGAATGGTTTGAAATCAAGCAACACCCTCTCCACGGCATGGAGCTACTTCGGGAGGTGCCGTTAAGCCCGGTTACCAGCGAGATCGTGCTTCATCATCATGAACGCGTCGATGGACATGGCTACCCCCATGGTATCAAAGGCTCAGAGTTACTACAGGAAGTTAAAATCGTGGCTTTTTGCGACGTATTCGATGCCCTGACTAGCCCCCGCCCTTATCAGAAGCCAGTTGAGTTCGAACAGGCTCTCAGTTTCATCGAGCAGAATGCTTTGGAATATCTGGATAAGCGCTCGTTTGAAGTGATGGGGGAACTCATCAGGGGGCAAAAGGTCAAGGCTCCCGCCTAATCTTCAAAAATAAAAGGACAAAATCCCTTATCTCCCTTAAAATCAGGGTGTTCAACCATACAGGGGGATGATTTTGCACCGTTTTTTTGTCTTTGTCTTGCTAATACTTCAGCTTGATTTTACGTCAATTTGCTATGCTGATCAGTCAGGTCCGGTGGATGCATCAGCAGTTGAGCTGACTGATGATGATGAGATTCTCGGTTATACTCAGTCCGAACTCCGGCAGTCGTTTCAGTCCTGGCTCAGTCTTGGCTTTGGGAACGTCAACCCCTGGCAATTTCTCAACCTGTCGGCAGCCTGGTCTCAGGGCCCCAATATGATTTGGGTGGCGAGCCTAGGAGGAGGAAATTTTGAATTTACCGACACAGACAGCAAGGGGACGAGCTATTACATAGACAGTAAGGCGCGAACTTTATCCCTCGGCTTTCGCCACTATTTCACCAGTTTTGGCTCCTTTTACTACGAAGTAGGTGGTCAGCTGAATACTTGGAGTGGCGATATTCGTCCCCAGGGCTCGGATTCGGAAGATGATTCTGTCACGAGCTCACTGACCAGTGACTATTCACATTTGGGCATGACTCTCGGCGCCAAGCTCGGCTATTCCTACTTTTGGGATAAGTGGGGAATCGAGTTTTCTTTGCTACAAATGTCTCGCTCTTTTCTTCTTGATGAAGCCTACACCAACAACACAGCAGAAGCCCGGGATAACGTCAAGAAGCAAGTAGAAGGAGCTTCGAGCTGGTCTGGGGTAAATATCAGCATCCTTTATCGTCTAGGTGGTGAGTCTTCACGTCTTTAAAGAAGCTCCTAGGCTGTATTTTTCTGATAGCAGATAAGATTCACACCAATCTTCTTGGCTTCGGAAAGGTTCGATTCTGCCTCTAGCAGAAGGTCGTGAATATCGCTTATAACTGGCCGCATTGGATTGAAGCTGCCTATGCCCTGAGAAATGGTGATGGTACGTTTATTTTCTTCGGGCCCATACTGCCGCTCAGCTACCATATTTTTGATTCTTCTAGCAAGAATCATAGCACCTTCATGATCGGTTTCCGGAAGAATTCCTACAAACTCTCCGCCCCAGCTTCGACCCAACTTATCATCGTCTCGGAACTCATTCTTGAGTACTTCTCCGAGCTGCTGAATGATCTTGATGCACACCTTAGGCCCTTCTGTATGACTAATCTGAATAAATTGGTCGATACTAATGATAACCGCTGATAGTGGAGCATTGAATCGAATGGTGCGAACAAATTCTTTTTCGAGGAGTAGATTGATGTAAGGAAGGTTGTACAGCCGGGTGATACTGTCTTGTCCCTCAAGCTCTTTCACCATTTCCTTAGTCATCGCGAGTTTGGTAATTAAGGCCTGGCTTGTATTTTCTAAATCTTTCACCCGTAATGCGGATAGGGCTATCATCTCTAGGATATCGTTAACATGGCTTTGCCGAATCACATAATCAGCACCACTCTCTCGCTTGAGGTTTTCCAAATCCGGAGTCTTTGGCTCCGCGATAATTACAATTCCTTGATAGTGTTTAGCTACGGTATCACTACGAATTGCCTGAGATATTTCTAGTGCGGAAGATTTGAAAATGATCTCGTCTATGATAATTACATCAGGCTCGAAATCATCGAGCAGATCGAGAGTACTATCAAAGGTAGGGGAGTTTTTAGTCTTAAACGTGCGACGAAGGATCTGGTTGTAGCACATCAGGTTCTCAGCAGAGTTCGCTACGATAAGAGCCTTTCCTAAAGCATCCTTTCCCATGTAAGAGCTTTCTCCGATTTTGCTATGGTGTCTTGTTGGTCATCGGAGAAAGCTCAAAAAATGTAAGGATTTTATTGATAAACTACGATTCTAGTTGAGAAATCTCTCGCGATAAGGCCTTAGTGCAGCTTCCATTTTAATAATATCACCAGCGTCGATAGCGTACTCGTCGTTGGTAGCTTCTGCGGATTCAGTGTTGAGCAGGGCGATCTGGGGAAATCGCCGCTTCTGCTTGGATAGGACCCTGGTTTTACATCGTTGAACCTGAGCGAAGAGTTTATGGCAGAGAAGGTCAATGGCGTTGTACATATTATCGCTTGTTGCCTCTGCATATAACTTCGTGCCGTTTCGTGTTGTGATGGAACAGTGAGCGCTTTGTGCATTGCCTTCAACAAAAAAGGTTAGATGAACTTTTGAAGGGGTTCCCATGATTTTAAATAGTTGATCAGTTAGTTTCTTGCGGGCGAGTAGTTTGAGTGCTTCGGAGCTTTCCATTTTTTTAAAATAGAACTGAAAATCCATATGACACCTCGTATGACAAGCTAGATCGCTTGAAATTAAACATTAGTGACAGTTGTTCACAGATGTGATCTTCTGAATGGCGCCATAACTCTCTCCTTATAACAACATAAGTATGGCCCAGGAGCGATTGGAAATTTTGATCAATTAACCGAAAAGTGCTTCTTGATTAGCTTTGATTCACCACATGTTCGTGGTTCGATAAAAAGGAAATGATTGAAATTAAGTGATTGCGGAGTTTTTTAGCCTCACTTCGAAAATTCTAAATACATTTTGAAGTTTCTGGCAAACAGTTTGAATTCGGTTCCTTGTTTTAGGAATTTATCGACGTCTATCTAATACTATGTATTGAACACGGCTTTGTTCTGATCGATTCTAGTTCGACTTGCCCTAATGCCCACCAAACGTTACTTTGTTCGAGAATTGGGTAGTTTTTGCCCTTCGCTGTGACTATGTCTTATGCAAAAATAAGGCGTCTCGTTTAACAATGGAGAGTTGGAAGTCGATATGAAACGGAAAATTGCACTAGTTCTTGGCTTGAGCCTATCAAGCCTTAGTTTAGCTCAAGAAGGTCAGAGTGACGATAACGCTATGGAACAGGAAAGCTCTGAAGAGGCAACAAGCACCGAAGCAAGCACAGAAGAGGCTAGTGGCAGCCTACCGACAATGAAAACTGAGTGTCGTGGATTTCGCTGGGAGCAGAAAACGGACCCCAACACCCAAGAAACCAAAAAAGAGAAGGTTGAAATCGTTCGCCGCATATGGATCAGCTATGCCAATGACCAAGGCGAGAAATGTGAGGTTCACTATGATAAGCCATCAGAGAACAAGCCTGACCATGTTCTTTGGTCCGCGAATTCTGATCCATCCTTCTGCCAGGAAAAAGCCAAAAAGCTGATCGATACCAACCAATCAGCATTAGAATGTGTAGCAATGAAGTAATCTTTGTTTAGGTCTGGCTTTTAGAGTCAGGCCTAAGCCCAAGGCCTGACGATGACCATAATTACGATGATGATCATGAGTAGGGTAGGGGCTTCATTAAGAAATCGAAAAGCCTTTCCTGATAGAATAGGCTTACCTTCATTAAACAAGCGAACTTGCTTGCCCGCATACATTGTGAATCCTGATAATAAAACCACACTAGTAAGCTTTACATGCATCCAAGGCATCGAAAGTAGACCAGGGTTGATACTAATCATGGTAAGCCCAGCGATCCAGGATACGACCATGGCTGGCAAGGTGATCGCTTTCAAAAGCCTGCGCGACATGATTTGTAGCAGGCTTTCAACCTTTTCATGATCCTTGCTACTCTCGGCAGCGTATACCAAGAGTCGATAGAGATAGAGAATTCCGGCCATCCAACTGATAATCGCCACAACATGGAGTGCAAGTATTTCTCGATACCATTCAATCATAAACAAATCCTTCTTCAGCAAATGACTTGGGAAATGAGCAAAGGCTTTTTAGCCTAGAGACACAGTCCTGATCAAGGAACTCATAAGGAGATCGGCTCTTAACGTTGGAAATCCGTCGTTTGAAGTTAGCTTCTAAAGAGAAACTATCGGCCTCTACCTTGTGGCTCTGCTCTTTACAGAATTCAATCCATAGCAGGGCGTTGCTGTTGTAAGCGTAGTTTACAATTGCTTCCAAGGCTGCAGCCTGTTTGTCGTCCCAGAGTTTATCCACCTGTTCGACAAAAATAGCTAGAGTATCGTTTTCTTTATCCGGGCTAGGGAGCAAGGTCTTTGGGGTTGCCTTGCTCAGGGTAACCACATGGGAGTGAATTCCAAAGCGCCAGGTGGATGCAAGAGCCATGGCCCAAAAGTCGGAAGGCTTTCCTTGCCGGCCGTTGACAACAGAGCCTTGTGGACGATAGCCTTTCAAGGATTCTGCAACTTGTCGTAGAAGTCGCGCGCTATGGCTGGCGTGGATGCTGTGCGGTGCTAGGTCTCGGCAGTGGGACCACGTTTTCATATACTGGTATAGGATGGCTTCTGTGGCTCGCACTCGCTTAACCAGGGAACAACGGATTTGAGTCGCGTGTTGAGGGTCTTCGGTGAAGCCGCGGCCTTCACAACAGGGTAAAAGTTTGTCATTTGCAAGCAGTTCATAGTCTCGCCACTCAAGGCCCAAGAGGATCCCATTGAGCATTGGGTTGGCGAGGGACTTGAGAATGCAGCCCCGTTGAGAAATCACGTGATTCGCCGCTCCACTGGCTGGGGCGATGATTTTAACATAGACTTATGGCTTTCCATGAATTGCCTTCGGAAATCGTTACCAGAAAGCTCCATGATCATACAGGTTTCCACAAGCCTGGAGTATATCCGCTGACCGATCCGTGTTTCTAATGGTTCATAACTATCAAGGTTAAAGCCACCACTCATACCTTCGTTAAGCAGGTCTTTTTGAGCCAAAGGCACCATTTTTTGAGGTTTCAAGTCGTAATTGGTGGAGGCTACGACGATTTTGTTTTGATTGTAGCGCCCCATGACAACCTGATCCAGAATGGACATCTCCCAATCGCTGTTGCGGCCCTTGCCCATCTCGTCAATGATAAGAACATCCACATTGATCAAAGGCTTGAGAACGTTGGCGTCAGACTTGGCATCAGAGTAAGCCGCCTTTAGCTCGTTGAGAAGCTGGAAGAAGTCAACGAAGCGGACAGTGAGTCCCCGAGCAGCGAAGTTCTTGGCGATAGCCGATAGAAGAAATGTTTTCCCAACGCCCACAGGGCCACCAAGGAGCAGACCTTTGGGTTGCTCTAAGCTAAACTCCCTGAGCCACACTGCGATGGCTTGTAGGATCTCACGACCGTTGCCTGTAAAATTGCTAAATTTATCAAGCTTGGCAGTTCCATATCGAGACGGGATGCCAGCCATATTGAGTATATTGACAATTCGAGATGGGTTAGGAGTACGGCAGGGACATGAAACGCCGTCCACCATGCGACGGACTCGACCAAAGCAAGACTTGCATGAACTGACACAGTCGCATAGGCTTGCTTGAGTGTAAGCGCCCTTCAGGTTGAGCCGGTAGCCTACACCGTCGCAACAGCTAAGCTTTTGCTGTAGAGCACAGTAGGACTGCTTAAGTAAGTCAGGATCTTGACTTTTTGGCTCTGTCAGCTCTTGCTTGAGTTTTCTTGTTAACTTAACCATTCTATGGGTTCCAACCGTTATCGACGTAATGGTTTGTGATGATGAGTCAACCCTGGCAAACTGCTCTTCCAGGAGCCGCCTGAGATTTCACTTGGCTTCAGTCTCGTGGGATTTATTATGTCACTCTGTTCCTGGAGACGCATCTTGAAATTGGGTGCCGACAGCATACGAACGGCCTCACTTGGGGACTACCTACACAACCTTATCATAAAGAGAAAGGGAATTTGATGACAGTGAAAAGTTGTAGAGTCTTGGACGAAAAATCCAATCCTGACCTGGAGTCCTATGACGCAGTACTACTGACGTTGCCAGAACTTGGGCAGTCTATGGATGAGGTGCTTGAACCAATACCCGCAGAACTAAAAGATGCAATTATGACCGTAGCAAAGCGGGCAGACTGCAAGGGTAAATCCGGTGACTCCCTTTCTTTCGATCTGAGTCCTACTCTCCGTGTGGGGGTGGTCTTTACCAGCGAGAAAAGAAACACTTTCCAAAGCTTGAGCGATGCCAGAGAGCTTCTTGGTAAAGTGAAAGACGGGGGGGCCAAGAACCTTTTGTTAGATTTACGTTTTGTGAAGAATGCAGAGGGTATCGCTGATGTCTTCACCTCGGCATTAGTCGTTCAAGATTACAAATTCAAAAAGTACGGAACGAAGGAAAGTAAGCAGGAAAAAGACTTCCAATGGGATGTGGTCGGGCATGATTCCGACGCACTATCAGCAGTTGTAAAAAAGGCTCAGGCCACGGCAGAGGCCACGAACCTCGTTCGGCATCTCTCGCTGCGAGCAGGCAATGATCTGACTCCTGAGACCTACATCAACGATGTGAGAGACATGGCGAAGGAGTGGAATGTTGATGTTGAATTCTACGACTTCGATCGTCTTCTGGACATGAAGGCTGGAGCCTTTATCGCTGTTGCTCAAGGCTCCCCTGAGCATGACGCTGGCATATTGAAACTCAGCTATGAGCCAGACGGAGCTAGCAAGCACTTAGTTCTAGTGGGTAAAGGCATCACCTACGACACTGGAGGAACCAACCTGAAATCTGCGGGCTCGATGTTCGGGATGCACGGTGATATGGGCGGTTCAGCACTTGCTTTAGCATCATTTCAGCTCGCTGTGAAAGAAGCTTGGCCTTATCGCGTAACTTGTTATCTGGCAATTTCAGACAACTCGATTGGTGATCGAGCCTATCGACCCAATGATGTTGTGGTGGCTTTGAATGGCAAGTCTATTGAAGTGGTGCATACCGATGCTGAAGGTCGGATGGTCCTTGCTGATACCTTGCACCTAGCGTCAAAGGAAAAGGCTGACCTCATGCTAGATTTCGCGACTCTGACCGGAGCCTGTGTAGGAGCAATTGGCACGACCTATTCGGGAGCCTTCACCAATCGAGACGATTTGCACTCTTTGATTATCGAAGCAGGCCGCAAGTCTGGAGAAAGAGTCTGGCCATTCCCCCTTGACGAGGATTTCGGTGAATGTCTGAAATCTGATATTGCTGATCTCAAGCAATGTCGAGTTTCAGGAGGGGTTGATCACATTGAAGCGGCCTACTTTTTGAAGGAGTTTGTGGACGACAGCATTCCATGGATTCATATAGATCTAGCAGCTTCTGAAAACTCAGGTGGTCTTGCCCATGTGGGAACCGAATGTACTGGCTATGGGGTGCGCTTGGTGTCTCAGATAACTCAGGACTTCTTTAGCAAGTAAAGAAGGTTGAACTTTACCAACGGGGCTTGTAGAGCCAATCCAAGCCCCCGCGCCTATGGGTAATTTCGTAGGCTGCATCGTTGATCGTGACGTTGACAACGGCTTTTTCTGAGCCACTGATACCATTGAGCCACAGAAAATTACCCCAAGAAAAACTCAGCAGGAGGATGATGATGGTTGTCCAAAAACTAACGGGGTGGGTTTGCCACCAACGAGGTCGATACCACGTCTGGGCGTAAAAAAGTAGGCTGAAGGGCACTGCGAAAAAGCCGTAAAATAACGATCTTTCGTAGTCAAATTCATCTGAAACCCAAAGCACACCATAAAACCCGGTGATGAGGTAGAGGCAAAGTAAAACGAAGCAATAGATGCGAAACCCGGCCTCTTCGTAAAATAGCATTTCTCACTCCAAGCTTGGTAATGATCAGGCCTGCGATATCGAATGCTATTATCCCTAACTTTCTAGCGTAGGTAAACTGGCTTCCTTCTCGTTTTCTGGATCGAAGGCAATTTCACAGCAGCCAAGATTGAGGGCACCCGGTGAAGCGCCGCGGATGTCCTGGGGAAGTGAGTAGTAAATTTCTTTGCCATCTCGCTTGGTGTCAACAAGGCCTTCTTGTCGCAGAAGGCTGAGATGATGACTCAGAAGGCTTTGTTCGATATTTAGCCGCAAAGCAAGCTCAGAAACATTCATTTCCTTCGTCCATAGCAGTTGCATGGTTTGCAAGCGGTGTTCATTTGCCAGCAGCTTAAAGCGCCGCGTGGATGTATTTTGCTCCAACGATGGCTCCCGTCAATAGACTAATTCTGCGGTGGATCTTATCTCATTTTAGGTGAATTTCAACGATTCAATTTGGCGATCGGAACTTTTTCCCTATTAGGTTTCTCCTGGTTTTGCCGACGCGTTTAAGGAACCAAAGGAGTTAAGCTGTGCTAAAGTTCGTCGTTCTTTTCATGTTGATTGGTAGTGATCCGAATGCTTGGGCTTACTCTGCGCCAACTTTGCCTGGTCTGAAGCTTGTGGGTTTGATAGTAGATCAAAATCAACCGCTCGAACGAAGTGTGCTAGTCCTTCGGGATCAAAGGGAGCGGAAGACCTACACGCTATATGGGGCCGACTATATACCTAACACAAACCTGCGTTTGGTAGAGCTGGGAAGGAACTTTATTGTGGTATCTGATGGTAGCCAAGACTTCCAAATCACGCAGCTTGAAGGACCTGCCGAGGATACTAATGTCGCTGTGTCACCGAACACTCTAGACGATATTGAGCCGGATGAAATTCTTGTGAAAACAAATTTAGCGTGGGAGCGATTGGAAGATAAAGCCAAGCGTAAGCCCTTGGATATTTTTAAACCGGTTCCGAAGGACGCCTTTCCTAACCGCGCTGAGAGCTCCTGTGATAATCCGCCTTGTGAGCCCGTGGAGCAAGAGTACGAGAGCCTTTCCCAAGAGTCAGAAAGTGTCCCTGAAGATAGTCAAGAATTCGATATGGTTCAGGAATACTAAGTTTGCTTGGCCAATTGGCCAACTTTGGTTATTATCATATAGAAGCATTTCTAGATGATATAGGACTCCTTGCTATACTAGTCTTCATGGGCTGCTATAAGAGCCATAGCAGCCCAGAATTTTTTGCAGTTTAGTGAGGTTCGTTATACCAGCCTTCCTCAACCCTTCGATCGTGGATCAAGGCCCAAGCGGCTCCAGCGTATAGCTTGCCGTATTGAAGTAGCTCAGGATCATCCATCGGTCCCTCAGCCCGCACGACGATATTCAGCTGATCAACCTCTCGGGCTTTTTCGAGGAGGTTTTCCCTGTCTTCTTTGGCAGCGTTAAACGAATCATAAAACACAACGCCGTAACGTTTCGGGATGTGCTTCACTGGTTTTGGTGCAGGGTCAGCTTTGGGAGCACTTTGTGGGTCGCGACTTCGGCCTCGATTCGGACGTCGACGTCGTCTGTTGCGGGAACTTCGTTCCTTAGAGTTGCTCGACTTTTCTTTGCTGGGTCGGTCCTTGTTCCGCTGCTGCTGATTTCGCTGGTTCATATTAACCTTATTTTGCGCCCTCGGCAGAGCCGAGGCGTTCTATTCAAATGCCTATTGCCAGGCAAAAACCTGGTGTAGCAGCTCACACTGTGAGCGCTACAAATTTAAATAGCTAGACTTGTTCTATAATATCAGGAATTGAGGCGTTGTACCACTCTTGCAATCGCTTCCTCGACTGAGACGCGCTCTTGTTCAGTGGTATCACGGTCGCGGATTGTTATGGTTCCATCTTCCATGGTGTCGCCATCAACTGTGAGGCAGAACGGTGTTCCAATTTCATCGTGTTTAGCATAGCGCTTGCCAATTGCCTGCTGCTCGTCATACTTCACAGCAACTCCAGCCTTGCGGAATGCCTGCACGATCTCTCGGGCCTTTTCGGGGTGCCCGTCCTTCTTCATCAATGGCAGAACTGCGACTTTAATTGGCGCAAGTTTCGGATGAAGCTTGAGTACCACTCGAACCTTTTCCTTGCCATTCTTATCGACTCCTTTTTCTTCTGTGTAAGCGTCAAGAAGAAAGGCGAGGAGGGATCGTGTTAGTCCAGCTGCAGGTTCGATCACATAAGGAGTATAGCGCCAGCCGTTCTTACCGGTTTCCGGGTCTGGCTTGCTTTGATCGAAGTAACTCAGTTTTGCTCCAGTAGCAGCTGCATGACGGCTCAAATCGTAGTCGGTACGGGACGCCACGCCTTCAAGCTCGTCGAATCCCCAAGGATACTCGTATTCAACGTCATAGCAATCGTCAGAGTAGTGGGCTAGCTCATCGGAATCGTGGCGACGAAGGACGAACTTTTCTGGGGAGTTTGCAAAAGACTTGTACCAATCGAGTCGTGTCTTGGTCCAATACTCAAGCCACTCTTTTTGAGTACCAGGCTCAACAAAAAACTCCATTTCCATTTGTTCAAATTCGCAGGATCTGAAGATAAAGTGCTCAACTACAATCTCGTTGCGAAACGATTTTCCTTGCTGAGCGATTCCAAAGGGTACTTTCATGCTCGATGTTTGTTGCACGTTCAAAAATTGAACGAACATCGCTTGGGCTGTCTCGGGGCGTAAGTAGACATTGGTTGATGCCAATGCTTCTTCTAACTGAGCCCTAAGCTCTTTCTGACTCAAGTCTTTACCTTGAATTCCTTTGATAAACTTATCCAGTGGATCGACAGGGCCAAGGGATGTTTTAAACATGCCGTTGAACTGTCGCTCATCGCTCATATGGGGGCTACCACATACGGGGCAAACATACCCTTTGTCGGTGACCGCGGCTTCGAGTTTCTTGCCATCGGATCGCCCTCCTTCGCGGAAGCTTACAGACTCACCAGGCTCTTTCTTTGGTGCCTTGTCAGCACGAAAACGTTCCTTACAATTCAAGCAGTCTACTAATGGATCAGAGAAGCCAGACACATGGCCGGAAGTTTCCCATACCTTGGGATGCATGATGATCGAGGCATCCAAGCCGACAACGTCTTCTCTCTCTGTCACCATGGACCGCCACCATTCCGCGGCTATATTGCGTTTGAGTTCAACACCAAGGGGGCCGTAGTCGTAAGAAGATTTTAAACCACCATAGATTTCGCTACTTTGAAAAACAAATCCCCGGCGTTTACAAAGTGATACTATTTTTGTCATTAAGTCTAGTTGGCTCAACGTCGACCCCGTTTTTGTTCCGTTAATAAATATCAGCAAGATAATCTTGGCTAGCTTGGCAACATAGACTTTTCTTCGGGATAGCTCAAGGTAGATCTAAGAAGGTTTAGGTATTGTTCAGAAGGCTTAAAGCCAGATCGGTTGGCTTTTCGGTGCCGTTACCATCTCGTGACTCAACGGGGCAACGGAGGGTTTCGTGTATGAACGACGCCGACTCTTTGGAGAAGTCAAGATCCTGGTCGATTTGACGTTTTTGTGGTTTTGCATCACGAGCTTTTTGGTTCAGGTTACCAATGTACTCACGATAAGAGTTTAGATCGAAAAGAGCGTTGTCCAATCGATAAATGGGCTCTTGGGGAGGTTCCTTGCTAGCTTGGTGCGGAAACTCCTTTGCAGAAAAGCCTTTGTCTTCATTGAGGTCGATTCGAATAACCTTGGAGCTCTGCTGCTCTTCGAAGCTAAAGGAGTTGTTGCCATAATCCTCGCGAATTTCCACAAAGCTATCCTCGTAGTTACTGTGCTCTATCCACTTAGCGTTCTTGTCGATCGTGTGGGCAATGCGATAGATCTCGTCCTGAAGACCCATATATTCCCTTGCAGCCTCGGTATCCGCTTCTGTACTGGCGGGGTCTTGGCTTTCTGCTAGATCCCTGAGTTTTTGGATTAAACCTGCAGTTTTTTGGGCTTGTTTGATGTCTCCAGCGTCATGGTTGGTATGTTGGTTTTTTTTGTCTGACGTCTTAGATGACTGAGAAAGGTTGGATATATCGTCATACTCTAGACTGGGTCTAGACGTTTGGCGCGCGATACGACGCTGCGCTCGGAGTGCCGCGACATAGGTTCTATTTTTTATCTTAAGATCCATAAGACCTCCTGTCTTATATCCGGCCCCATTTCGGAGTGAGGGACTCTTCTTTCTGATCGGCCACTTCAGGTGAAGCTTGAGTGAGCGATGATAGGAGTTCCTCAAGTCATTGAATCGTTAACCTTTTTTTGCAGGGTTGAGGTTTGGCCAGCTTAGAATCCATCTGCAAGTGCAAGGGGGGTGAACGAGCGATTTGCTGCCTTAATATTTCTAAAATAGAAACAAGTGGCCCCATGATCGTCCCTGATCAGGTCTCGGTGCAAATCGTAGCGCTTGAAAGCACTTCCGCGATCTGCGCTGAGGGCCATATAGACTTCTTCTTGTAGGGTAACAAGGTGTTTGCTCCGCTGAATACCAAACTTCTTGCGAATGTTCTCATAGCGCGTAGCCAGGATAATACCCTTACCAAAAAGCTCGTAGTGACAAGCTCCAGAGACCGTAAAAAAACCTTCAATGTCACCGCGGGCGATGCCAACGGAGCACAAAAGATTGTTGGTGTGTTGGTAGGCCTGTGCTGTCTCTTCGAAAGCGTCTACAAACTCCAGGGCTAGGTCTATAGCAGAGTCTTCGAGACTGTTGTCGTCGAGAGTTTGGAAAGGGAAGCCAACGGAGCATAAGAAACCATCACCAAGCTCCTTAATTCTATAGGCACGAGCACTGAGGGTATCGCTGTCGAAATTGGCTTCCATCAACTCTTGGCATCGCCCAAGCACCTTAGAGACAAATTCTTTGGACCAACTAGGATCTAGCTGGCTACTGTTGACAATATCGAAACATATCACCACAGCCCTTGCACTCCGACAAGGCATGGTATCTTCGATGTTGATCCCCTGGCTGATTTTTTTGAGTTGATGAGGGTAGACCATCTTTTGCAGTTGGTCGAATGCATGTTCTTTCTCCTGTTTCATCCGAATCTGAAACTGCTTCACCTGGTCAGCGATCCCGAAGCTCATAAGAATCATTTGCAGGCTACCGCCCAAAAGATTCGCGTGACTTGTCAAGGGATGGGAAGGCAAAACACCAAATAGGGTCAATGAAATCACAATGACACCTGCAATCATGCAGCCCCAAGATGCTGAAAAATACTTGGCCTGACGATCGCCACGAATTGCCAGTATGAGGCTTAGAAATAAGAGATAGAACGAGCCGAAGACCAGAAGGACTAAGTTGATAGCACCAATAATGGTGTAGTAACCCAAGCTATTCAAAAAGATGGCAGCGATTGCAATACTTGAAAATAGCAAAACTCCCCAGGTTGCTTTTGGCATTTTTTGTTTGAGGTTAAGAAACGTATAGACAAAGCCGTAGGCTGATAGGAATGCCAATTGCACTGAAAGAAGGCCGAAGTGATTGGAGTAGAGATTCTGGTTTTGCCATATAAACTGCTTTAGGTAGCCATTCACAAAACTATGGCTCATCGCAGAAAAAATGAGATAGGAGACGTAGAAGATCAGGGATACCTTGGGGTAAATAGAAAACTGAATCAGGTTATAGCAAGCTAGGCCCAGAGCTAATAAAACGAAACCACCATTGACAAAGTACCGGAGCGCTAAGGCTTCGTGAAATGGTTCGGGAGTCCAAATATGAAAGTGGAGCCACATTTGATCTTTTGAGCGCTGTTTGAAATAAATCGTTTGCAAACCTGGCTTTATGTCCACCGAGAATGTTGGGCGAGAGAACTTCACTTGCCTCTGGTCAAAGGGGTGTTCGTAGCCAATAGTTTGGATTGGTCTTTGCTCTTGGAGGAGCTGAATCTCACTGGTGAGGGCCTGCTGATGCTCAAAGAGAAGTGTTTTGCGAACAGCGGATTGATTGTCGACCGTGACTCTCATCCAACACTCTTCTTTAATGCGGTAGCTAAAATGCACTGGGGACAGACTGCTCTGATAGTTTGGGTGGCTCATAGCTTGCTGCAGGTTCAGCCTATCTTGGGTGCAAAAGAACTCCATATAGGGCGTCATGTCTCGATAGGTGATCGGCCTTTCATCGACAAGTAGCGTGCTCGCCTGACCTTGTGCAAGGGCAGAGGTTAGCCAAATCCCAATGATAAGTAAGACGTTCACAGACATAAACTCCGACATTGTCCCAGTAGGGCGTTTCGGTGGGTGAGTCTATGGTTTGATAGGCAATGCTTGCCTTGGCATCAGGTGGCAAGGACGTCGCGATAGACAGCTAAGTTGCCTTCGACCATGCGAGCAATTGAAAACTTGTCGCTGATGAACGCTTCTCCAGCAGCAGCCAGCTCCCGCCGGGTGAGCGGATCACGTATCAACCGCTCCAAGTTAATGGCTAACTGTGAGTCATCCCCCACCTCTGAGAGAAGGCCAGTGCGATCATGCTGGATCATTTCGGGAATTCCACCAATCCGTGACGCCGCCACAGCGCAACGACTATGAAGGGCATCGAGGATACTTGTGCCAAGGCCCTCGTAATTCGAGGGTAAAGCAAAAATATCACCAGCAACTAAGAGCTCTGGAACATCTTTGCGAATACCGAGAAATCGAACCTGCGAATCTAGTCTGTATTCATGAGTCATGATTTTTAGTTGCTCTGTTAGGTGGCCACTACCCGCGAGAAGGCAAACAAAATCTGGAGTGCGAGTCTTGAGTTTTTGTAGCCCTCTGATCAGAGTTTCCATGCCCTTCTGCTCGGTATGGTAGGCGACGTTAATAATCCAGGGAATGTCGCTTGGTAGATTCAGCTCATGGGCTAATTTTTTCCGGCAGGTCTCATGATCCAGTGCTCTAAACGGGCTCGGATCCACAGCGCTTTTCACCACTGATAGACGCTTATCGGGGATCCCATAATTTTGAAGAATCTCATGAATCGCATCCGAAATGGAAACGTAGCGATCGATAGCTGTGCTGAGATACTTCTTCCGATTGATCCAGGAGCCAGAAGGTGTGAAGTCTACTCGCCGATGAACCACAACTTTCACCAGTGGGTTGAATTTACGAATGAGAAGAGCGATAGAGTGGGCCTTCGAGGTTTGGCAGTCGATGATCTGGATGTTCTGTTCGCGGCAGAAACCTGCTAATCGCCGGGCGCTGGCAAGAAATTGCAGGCCTCGAAAAACTGTGGGAAGCACAGTAGCGATGGAACTGAGTTTCGTTGCAGCGACACTATCTGGTGGAGTGGCCAGATACCATTTTGCGTCATTGCGGCCCCCTTCCATCAGAAGTCTCATCTGGTTTTCTCCGCCTCTCCAAGTTGATTCTGTATCGATGTGAAGGACTCTTAATAGTGATTCATCTTGGATCATGACGGAGGCGCACTTTCTAAGTAGTTTAAAAGATTCAGATACAATGCTCTCGAAATTAATTCATCAGTTTTTAATCCGTGGTGCGGCATAACTTTATCAGACCCGTTGATTGTGAAAGGTTCTCCTGACCTTCTTCATTGAGTTAACCAAGCCTGGCATCACCAGGCTTGGTTACTATTTTCATTGCCACCATCGGTTCTAACCTACCTCTTTTCTCAATAAAAACCGCCAAAGATTCTAGATATTAATCCATGGGTCATGTTAAATAAGGAGTACTAACTTTCTTAAGGAGGTCAAATATGCGAATGTTGCGTGGTTTGGCAGTAGTTTCTGCCCTGGTCATGTCGAGTCAAAGTTACGGTTTAATAGAAGGGCAGATACTTGTCGGGCAGCGGTCCGCATCAATTGACTTTAGTGATACTAGCTACGATTTTTCAGGTACGGAAACTAAAATGTCCGTTTACCTTGATCCTATACCTCTAGTCCCTGTTGGGTTTGGTCTCACCATGGCAAATGTTGATCTCGGGGAAGATGGACTTGTCAGTGGTTTGAAAGGTTCAGAGATCTCCGTCGACGTAACAGCATGGTTACCCATTGGCATCGCAGGACTAAAACCATATGCAAAACTTGCATATGTTGTATCTGGTGAATACACCCGAACCTTAGCTTCGGTTGATACGGACCTTGATGCTAGCGGCACGAAATTGGCCGCTGGTTTAAAATATTCACCCATCCCTTTAGTGGGTCTGATGCTGGAAGTTGAAAAGTCTACCATCGAGCTGGAGGCGGACGGTATCAGCGAGAGTTCGGACAATTTAGGAATCCTCCTCGGGGTAGGAGTCGGAATTTAGGGTCCTGAGCGAAATGTTTTCAAATGAAATGAATCGCCTAACTAGCGAGAGTTGCGGGAGAATCTGACTTACTCGTCCACATGGGTTATCGCAGCTCTAAAGCCTTTGGTAAGAGTTCCGATGAGATTTACGTCTTTTATGGTAGGAGAGGCGTATATGACTAAGACATCATTCACCAAGGTTCAAACATTACGTAAAGACAGGAATGCGGACGTTATCAGGCGAATGAAAGGCGGGGATCAGCTCTCAAGTTTTAACAGCTACTCAAGCTGGTTTCCTCCCCGGCCCATCATTGAAAAGGATGAGCATGCTGTGAAAGCTCTTTATGGCACTCAGCCAAAGGCTTTCAAGAATGTTAATCCAAAGCCGAACGCTCATCGCATTGATGACGTTCCTGCTAGGCAAGTAAGGAAGCTTAGACTTGCGTAGCTGAATCCAAGGTTCGAATAAGACCGATGCTGAAAGCTTGAGCTTTCAGCATTTTTTTTTGCCCCACCCTAGACGAGATGCTTGGTATTCCCTTTAAAAACCACATTTTAATTCATTAAAGTTAGGAACTCAGAACGCCGAATCTAAGTGTAGGCTGGAACTAGAGGAGTGCGTCCATGAGCTTAGTAAATCTAGACAAATCGTTAGGGAATATGCGAGGAGCGATCTCTGACGAAGTGATTGAGTACGAGCCATTTGAGTTTTCGACCTTCAGTCTCGGTATTATCTCTCCCGAGAATATGATTGAGGGGACCCACGTAGTCATGGAAACCCACCGAAGTGGTAGAATTCTCTTTCAGGTCATCGCAAAATCTCATCATCAGCACAAGAAACTCTATCGTTATCGTTTGACTTGCGTCGACAAAGATGTGGATCTCAGTAGGGTTTTAGAGATCGACCCCCGTTCTGGGCGAATCAAATTTGAGCGCTTGGGAAGTCATTTGCAATACGCTCGGTTTATCATGAACCCGAGGATTCACGTGCAATCAAAAACCTTTGGTTCAGCAGACTCTTATTTACTGGAAGGGGTTGATATCTCAAAGACGGGGATGCTTCTTTGCTCTCCTCATCCATTTGGTACAATCCCATTTATCGATAATACGTTACTTGAGGTTAGGCTCGACACCGATCGGACCTTTAGCGCTCAGCCTTTGCAATCTCTTTGTAAAGTGGTTCGCCATTATCAGGAAGGGGTTCGAGATACGGCCACTCGCTATTATGCTGTCAGGTTTGTTGAATTCACCCATGATGAGCAGGTCGCATGGGATCATCTCATTTCGAATATCGAGCACACCGCAATATCCAGCGCGAAAGTTAGTTTAGCTGCATAATAAATTACTGATTTTATTGGAAATAACCGTGACCCCTTTGGGGCCACGCTGCAAATGCTTGTTTCGTGGCTAGGGTTTTGGTAGCGTCTCGGTTTTGGCGCTTCAATCAGGAAACCGGGAGTACAGTGTTTGCAGACTTTCATCAGTCCGATTATTTTCTTTGTTTTGCTGCTTTTTCAATTGCTCTTAAACCCTAAGAGTTCCTTTGTTGAAATCGTGATTATTGCGTTTCCAAGCCTTCTTTTCTTTGTTTTTTGCATGGCCCTCGCTCGCGGGTTTAGATATTTTTGGCGTGATCGAAGCCCCCGCTTTGCTTTCTTATTCCATGGGTCTCCAATCGTTGCCTACATTGCATTGATTCTTGGCTACTATCGCCAAGGAGCGGCGGGCACCAGCTTTCGATGGTTTTTTATTCTGGCAGGTGTAGCTTTAGCGACTGCCATCTCACCTCTCATTTATAGGGCTGGCAAGAGGCTTTCCAATGACTCCAATCTCGCACGGAGCTTGGGGGTTGTTTTGGTTTTATTGCTAATGAGTCCGTACTTTCTCAGCTCTCCCCCTGAAGAAGAAAAAACTTTGGTTGTAGAGTCCCAACACCCCTTGGCGATGGCTTGTCAGCAGGAAGACAAGATCCAATCAACACTACCTCTCTTCTACCCCCTATATAGCCTTATAACTCGCCGTGATTTCTGTTTATTTCTTCCCGATTTCCTGGCGTTGGAAGGGTATGAGAATCGAAGCCAGGTTCTTATTATTCTTGAAAGCACCCAGCAATTAGAGGCCTTACCAGCGGGATTTCGAAAGCCTCTTAGCCAGTGATTTAAAAACGCGAAAAAAAGTTTGGATTCTGTCTTAAAAAGACAGCGATAGCAGCCTCTTAGAGGAAGTTTTCAAGCTTCAGCCCTAGCTGCCCGATAACGTGAATGGCGAGAGGTAACATGGGGACCAATATGAAGCTATCTTTATTACTTATCTATCTGCTTTTGGCGAGCGCCTGTGCAGAAGGCGAAAACCAAAGAGTTCTTCCATCATCAAGTTCGCGTCCTAGCGGGCTCAGCTCTGACGCTGAAGCTGGCCAGCAAGATTCCGATACCAACCAAGACTCGGCAGATACTGCTGATGAAGGCAATCAAGAAAATGTGGATAACGATGCGGTGTTGACCGTAACTTACGTCGAAGTTGTTGCACCTATCATACAGGATGCCTGTGTCGGGTGTCATAACGGTGCCGGAGCCGCAGCTTTCCTACCACTCGATACTCAAGCGACGCTACAAGCTGCCCTTGGAAGCGACCCTGACCCAGTAACAAACGGATTCTTGGGTAGAGTCAATGATGATGTCAATCCAATGCCACCCGGTGGTGATCGCATAGCCCGCGACGCAATCCTTAAACTTTTAAATGACTGGCAGGCGAATAATTTTCTCTAGCGAGGTCGTTTTAATTCAGCAATTGCCTCCTCGATACCTTCAATAGTCATAGGAAACATTTCGGGAAACACCTTGCGGACGATCATATTGGAAGGGATTTGCCAATAGCTCCGCGGCTCAGGATTCAACCATACAGACCTCGGAAAGTGGTCCTTGATCCGCTTGACCCAAAGGATTCCAGGCTCGGTATTTTGATGGTAATAGTCGATGGCACCACCTACTTCCGTTAGTTCATAGGGGCTCATGGCTGCATCACCCACAACAAACACAAACCAGGAATCATCCAGTTCCCTTAGGACATCAAGAGTTTGGCTGCCTTCTTCCATCTCGATATCGCTATAGAGAGTCTCGTAGGGACAGTTGTGGAAGTAGTAGTGTTTGAACTGTTTGAAATGTGCAGAGTTAAAAGCGGCAGAAAATAGCAGTTCACAGACCCGACTATGGTAGGTCATGGAACCACCGACGTCCATCAATAGGAGAAGCTTCACAGTGTTTCGGCGTTCTGGTTTAAAAATAAGCTCAATCTCACCAGCATTTTTGCCAGTCGCGTCGATTGTCGCTTCAATATCTAGCTCCTCACGGCTGCCTTCGCGACCCCACTGGCGAAGTTTTTTTAAGGCCAGCCCAATCTGCCGTGTGTCTAAAACCAAATCCTTGCGGAAATTCTTGAACTGCCTTCGGGCAGCAATTTGCATGGCCATGCCGTGTTTGCCTGGACCGCCCACACGGATACCCGCAGGGTTAAAGCCTCCGTGTCCAAAGGGGCTTGCTCCTCCAGTGCCGATCCACCGGTTGCCACCATCATGTCTTTCCTGCTGCTCCTTCAGACGCTGTTCAAATAGATCGCGCACTTCTTTCAGATTCAGCGCTTCCATCATGGCTTTTTGCTCTTCTGTCAGATGGCGGGGTGGTTTCGCCTCTTTAAGCCACTCGTAAAAGTCGTCTTTGATGGATTGAGTCACTTCCACGTCGTGAAAAAATTCCATAAAGCTTTGGTCAAAGCTGTCGAACTCCATTTCTGACAAGCAACAAATCGAACGTGCTAAAAAATAGAATTTGGTCACCGACTCATCTGCATGCCCCCTTGCAAGGGCTTCAATTAAAGTAAGCCACTCGCTTGTTCCTACCTTTAGGCCACGGTCCCTTAAGTGGAACATAAATTCAATGAACATCAGTTAGCCTTTCCGGAAGTGCTGTTAAAGAAACCGTGATCGGCCGGACGGGGCACCGCGATTGTTGAGTGCCTGCAAGTCTTGCTCTTTCTTCAGCAGAATACCCATGAAAGGAATGTCCTTTTCGAGCCTTTTCAAGGGAATTCCTGATCGCGCCAAGGCACCGATCCAATCGACTAACTCTGATGTCGAAGGTTTTTTGCGAATTTGATCCTGCTCCCTGAGCCAGTAGAACTTGACTAGGCATTGATCGATCAATTTTTGTTCGATGTCCGGATGGTGTACTTTTACTATCTTTTCCATTTGCGCCTGATCAGGAAACGATATGTAATGAAACACACAACGCCGCAAAAATGCGTCGGGAAGCTCCTTTTCAGCATTGGATGTGATAATGATGACCGGCCTTTTCTGTGCAGCGATCGTTTCTCCTGTTTCTGGGATGTGAAAGCTCATTGCATCCAATTCGTGAAGCAGGTCATTAGGAAACTCAATATCAGCCTTGTCGATTTCGTCAATGAGAACGATGGTTCGTTGATCACCTTGAAATGCTTGGCCTAGAGGACCTAGCTTGATGTAGTCCTTTATATTACTCACGTCTCCACTGCCGAAGCGTGAGTCATTCAAACGTTGCACGGTGTCGTAAACGTAGAGCCCATCCTGGGCCTTTGACGTGGACTTTACATGCCAAGTTAGTAGCGGCATTTGCAGGGATTCTGCCACTGCTCTAGCTAGTAGGGTTTTTCCAGTACCTGGTTCACCGCGAATAAGAAGGGGGCGCTCTAAATCAACCGCGACATTAACAATTTCTATTAGCTCGTCTGAAGCTATGTATGAATTACTACTTTGAAATGACATGTTTTGGGACATTGGCTACTACCTCGCAGTTATCAAAAGCATTTGAATCTTAACGAGGTGAAGATCAAAAAAACAGCTAGTCAATATAGCATCTTACAGCACGGAAATTCTGAAAATTTACAACATTTATCCAGGCAAAATGATGTAGATTTAGGAAAATCTTTGTAAAACACGGGACTGTTGAACTTTTCACAGATTAAAACCTACAAGAATGTAGATAAATCTGATATAAAATTGTTGCTTTTTTCCATAAATTGGTCGATCGCGGCAGAAATTGAGGCTATAAGTACAACAACAAATTAGTTGGATTTTTTGTGACGGGTTGGCCAATCCACAACAATGGTTCGGAAACAAGATCAGGTCAAATAAAGGGAGTTTATTATGAACCCTGAATTAGAGTCGACCTCGATGCTAGCCCGTACGTTCGATGATTTTTCTGGTCGAGAAAACCAGATCGAGGTCTTAAAGCTAGCAACTCACGTCTTGGAACGAAACGATGGCTTCAAAGCAGCTATTCGTGACGTTCTCACCATCTTGGAAAAGCGCTGCAACCTTATTGGCGGCCGTATCAATTTCATCGACGGTGTCGTTGATATTGGTAAGGAGATTCGATTAAAGGGGGAAAGCCCTATCGATCCTGCCATCGAGGACACAGTGAGCGTGGCAACCAAATCAGTTCTTAGTACCTGGCGTCAGAAAATGGTTCCCGTAACCGTCAGCAAGGTTAAACAGCAAGGCTTGTTCAAAGTTGATCGCGAGGCTCAACTCTACGCCTTATGTCTACCTATCAAGCTTGGCGAGCTTAAAATGGGAACCCTAAGTTTTGTCAAAGTCTGCTATGGACCATTCGATCCTAAGGCCGAGATGAACTTTTTGTCGGTTCTGGCGCTAATGTTTGCTCAGTGCGCTATGATCAATCGCTTCTACCCGGATCAGCAATTGGAACCTGAAAAGGCCAATGAACAAGCAATGCCTCGGGATTTTGAGCGGTCGCCAATCATAGGCAACTCAAAGTCTATGGGGCGCGTCTTTGGCCTTCTAGAGCAGGTTGCTGCGACAGACACGTCCGTTTTAATTTTAGGGGAAAGCGGAGTGGGCAAGGAGTTGATCGCTGATGCCTTGCACAAGAACAGCCCGAGGCGAGAGAAGCCCTTTATCAAAGTAAACTGTGCAGCGTTACCGGAAACCCTTCTTGAAAGTGAGTTGTTCGGTCATGAAAAAGGTGCATTTACTGGAGCGCAGGCTCAAAAGAAAGGCCGCTTTGAACTTGCCAACGGTGGTACGATTTTCCTTGATGAGATAGGCGATATCTCTCTTACAACGCAAATCAAGTTGCTTAGGGTTCTTCAAGAAAGGGAGTTCGAAAGGCTTGGGGGAGAAAGCACGATCAAGTGTGATGTACGAGTGATAACAGCAACCAATCAAAATTTGGAAGTGATGATCGACAAAGGTGATTTTCGTCAAGATCTTTACTACCGCCTGAATGTTTTCCCCATTAGCATTCCACCATTGCGGGAGCGCAAGACAGACATTATTCCCATCACCGATTACTTTGTTGAAAAGTATCGTAAGGTCCACAACAAAACGATTCGCAGGATTTCAACTCCAGCAATCGACATGCTTAGCAGCTATCACTGGCCTGGTAATGTGCGGGAACTAGAAAACTGTATTGAGCGAGCCGTCTTACTTAGCAATGAAGGAGTGATTCGTGGTCACCATCTGCCCCCAAGCTTGCAGACGGCTGAGAACACCTCTAAGAACGCAGGCAGCAACCTGCAGTCAACTTTAGATTCCATGGAAAAAGAACTTATTTTGGATGCCCTAAAAGAAACAAAAGGAAATATGGCGAAAGCAGCTAGAGAACTGGGGCTGACAGAACGAGTTATGGGCTTGCGTGCTAAGAAATACAAAATCGACCCTAGGAAGTTCAAGAAGCAAAATTCCTAGATCTTAGGCACTTAAGTTCCTGTTTGGAGGGAGGTTTTTAAACCTCCCTTTTTACATTCTATTGGCTGTTTGGTTAAGATAAACTGGGTGTATTTATTCAATGATTTCATATTCTTAAATAGCTACCTCAACCATTTGTGTGATATGACCGTTTCTGATGCAAAGCAACCGCAAAGAGGTTCTTATGGAAACAATCGTGTTTAAGTCCGATAGCATGGAAAAAGCGAAAGTCGTCCATTCCTACCTAGTCAGAGCAGGTTTGCAAGCCCGTGTTTCAGAAGTCTACGAAAGCATGGGCAACTCTCTTAATATGGCATTCGCCGGTTTTAAATCGTTTTCCGTTTCTGTCCGCAGTCAGGATCGTGAGCAAGCTAGGGCTGCTCTAAACGATTATGATATGGTTGGTATGATCGCCTAGGGGTCTAGGCAAGTATGTTAAATGGCCTAGCTTAGCGAGAGCTTACTGTCACAGGAGGTGGCAGAAGCCCAAACCATCCACCAGTATCACCACCCGCCCAACATTCACCATCAGCACAAGCAGGCACGTGATCGCGGCAATAGTTGGAGTATAGCTGAATCTCCGAAATCTCCTGGGTTTCATCGCCAACCGGGCGGCAGATATTACTGTCATAATACCCTTCCACACGGTATTGACCTTTCACGAAAATCCCTTGATCGATCTCATATATCGCACCTGAGTTGTTATTGGAGTAACAGGCTAAGTAGCAACCTTGAATACCAGAGTAAGGAGCAAAGGCCGTTGGTAGTTTGAGAGGAGTAGAGCCTTCCACGTAGTGATTGAACACAGCGCCACCCAGTTGGAAAATAATGAAGTCCTTGCTTGCGGGAACTCCATATTCCGAGCCAATGATGTCGGACACGAAGTAGCTGCCTAGGTTACCGAAAAGCTGAAGTTTGATCTGGCTATTTTGAGCGAGCTGTCGAGCTTCGTCTAACGGGACTCCCTGGAAGGTTACAGTAAGCTCACCACTGTTGACACCGACTCGTTGAGTCAGTCTAAGGCGTGGATCTTGTCGTTGAATATCCCAGTAGAAGCTGTCGTATGCTTCGGGAAAGGCTATCTGTCGCCCACTTTGGGTTTCCCTCAAGGAGCATTTCATTGTTAGTTCAGAGGAGCCCTCTTGCTCTGCACAAGAAAGGTAGGCACCGCTCACATTACTGGGGGCAATCGCAGCTTCACTGTCGGCTGCGACTGGGATTGCCTTCGGCTCCGAGTCTCGTTGATCTTCGATCTTTGGCTGACAAGACGCGATTAGGCTAAGGCCCAAGAAAATATGGGTCAAAGTGGCTTTCATTGCGGAATCCTCCCTTCTTATTTATCGGCAATTTATCTTCAAGAAGTGAGTGCCTCCTACTTTACAGTGTTAAAAAGGCTGGTTACACGGCTCTTTTCCAGATTCAGATGAGGGCATAAAAGACAGCATTACTTGTAAGTTCATTGAATCATTCATAAATGTTTCTTTGTCTTTCTTTTGCTTATAGATACCCTAGAATAAAAACAAGTTCACACGATGATTGCGATGTTTGGGATCTAGCTTATGGATGCTGCGCGGGACCTTTTTGACCAGTTTGTTGATCAAGGCCTTTCACTTCTCAATCGTTGGGTTGCGGAAGGTGTTCGGGAAGACCTTCATCTCGATTTCAAAAGGAAGGCTCATCCTAGAGAGGTTAGGTTGTCAGATGAAGATCGAAAAAACTATTCGAAAGCGCTGTCGGGCTTTGCCAACAGTGATAGCGGTATTATCATCTGGGGAATCGGTGCCCCTGGCAGTGGTAATAGTGAGCGTACCAAACATCCCATTCACTATGTCCGTGGTTTCGCAGAGTACCTAGACAGCTACATTTCTCGGCTTGTTTCTCCATCCGTGGAAGGAGCAGAAAACTTAGTCATCTTCGAGGATGAACGGCGAGACTTGGGGTATGTCGTCTCCTATATTCCTAAGTCTTCAAGGGCTCCTCACCGTGCGGAATCCGAGGGTTTGAAGCATTATTACATGCGCTATGGAGAGTCGTTTAAGATTGCTGAACACTTCGAATTAGAGTTTATCTTCGGGAAGCGGAATATTCCTGAAATAGGTGTCTTTTGGGGGGTTGAGGTCGAGCACGTTGAGGCAGACACCAGCAATGGTAATCACTACGACTGTCTTTTGCGGATCGGTGTGACAAATCAAGGGAAGGCTATCGCCAAGTATGTTTGCCTTAGGATGCGCTACGATTCCATTAGCTTTTACCAGGTCGATCAAGATCTAAAAAGCGATTTGATCCACTATTCTAGGCCCCACAAAGCTTCTCGGGAGAACTTTTATTCGATCACAGCTAGGGCTCTCCAGGGAATGGTCATCTATCCTGGGGACTATACCAACTTTTTTAGCTTTCGCTTCTCATGTACAGACAAAGACCTCATGAATCAAAATATGCCGATTTTTGAAAGCTACTACGACCTTTTCGGAGAAGATTATCAGGGTAAAACTAAGGAAGCGTTTGTCGTCCAGGGAAAAAAGATCACAGAAAAGCTTCGGAAAAGAATTGATCAGATATAGGAAATACATTGGCGAAGAGGGTAATGGAAGCCGCTGAGTTACGATCTATTACTTGTAATATTTCCAGCTAAAACCCTTGATGGGAGTAGATTTTGATGAACTTGGGTGAGAATGTTGTAAGTTTTCAGAGCTTTCGTGCCAAGGCGATTGACAAAAGGCTCGTTCGTTGACTTTTGAGTCATTATTCGCGATAAAGGTGGACATGTGACAGGGTCATGCTTTGTCTGGTTGCGGAGCAACTTCCATAATTCTTAAAAAGGGTTGGCAGATGGATAGAAACTTAGCGTTAGAATTTGTTCGGGTTACGGAAGCGGCGGCGTTGTCTTGTGGTCGTTGGATTGGTCGTGGAGATGAAAAGGCGGCGGATCATGCAGCCGTTGAATCGATGCGAAAGGCTTTTGATTCAATCAGTTTCGACGGCACCATCAAAATAGGCGAGGGTGAGCGAGACGAAGCTCCTATGCTGTATATTGGGGAAAAGGTGGGGTCTGGTCAAGGACCCAAAATTGATATTGCATGTGACCCCTTGGAAGGAACTTCAATCACAGCTCAGGGTCGAAGTGAGGCACTGGCTGTGATTGCTGCTGCAGAAGAAGGGAACTTTCTTCACGCACCCGATACTTATATGCAAAAGTTGGCCTGCGGCCCTCAAGGGCGCGGGGTTATTGATATCCGCGAATCGCCGACTTGGAATGTAAAGAAGCTAGCAGAGGCTACAGGGCGGGATGTGGAAGACCTTATGGTTATCATCTTGGACCGCCCCAGACATGAAGATCTAATTGCAGAAGTACGAGAGGCTGGAGCGCGAATTCGCTTGATCGGTGATGGTGATGTTTCAGCTGCAATTGCGACGGCCCAAGGTGAAACGGGAGTTGACTTACTCATGGGAGTTGGAGGGGCTCCAGAAGGCGTGATTGCAGCAGCAGCGCTACGATGTCTTGGTGGCGAAATGCAGGGTATCCTCAAGTTCCGTAAAGAAGACGAGAAAGAGCGGGCTCGAAAGATGGGCATCACAGACTTCGACCAGATTTACTCTCATGAGGAGCTTGCTAGTGGTAATGTTATGTTCGTGGCTACTGGGGTTACCAATGGCAGTTACTTAAAGGGTGTTCGCTATAACTCTTATGGTGCCACGACCCACTCGATCGTCATGCGTTCTGAGTCAGGCACCATTCGGGAAATTACAAGCCGTCATCATTTCTCTAAGAAGCCAAACTACGGCTGGTAAGGGCCAGGCTTTCTGGTTAGGATGATAAAAGCTCCAATGGCCTCAAAAATAGGGGCCGGAGTTTTGCTCTTATGCTCTGTTCGGCTTTTTGTTTGACTGACATAGATTCCTTTAAAGATTTAGACTCTTCGAATTTATTTTGAGTCTGGACCACCGTTTTCTTAGCTCCACGGCGGTGTTCTATAAATCTATCGACAAAATCCATGGTCAACTCCTATTTATTTCGACTGTTATTGAAAGTGAGCTTTGCTTCTACTTTTCTTGCCAACTGTAGGGTCGCGTCACTGGCTTTAGGGCTTAAGTGAGTGACTTCCCCCGCGCTACTTACTCGGATCTGGTCACCTGAAATTCCCGATTCCTGGAGTAGCTGCGATATCTTAGTGGCGCGCTCTAAGGCGAGCTGTCTATTTTGAGGCATTGTACCTCTAGGATCAGCATAGCCTGTAAGCTCGACTCGGGCGCGGCTGTCCATGCTGAGTAAGCTCGTGAGTGCTGATAGTTCTTTATGATTCATAACTGCCTGTGTAGCATCCCCAGACTCAAAGAATGCGATGGTCGAAACAAAGGCGTGGTTCTGAATGTCTTCTAAGTCAGAGTTCTTGGATACACGTGGTGCTGCTTCACTGGCTTTTCGAAACTCGCCGTAGTCTCGATCCCAAGATTGAACGGCCTTGGTCATGAGCCTGGTTTCAGTTGCCATTTCCCGTGCTTCATCAGCTTTTTTTATTGCCAAATCGCGTGTGCTCAGGGCTCCAGTTGCAATGTACCGGTTCAGGAGGTCTAAAGATTCTTCGTAAGTGTTTTTACTCTCCTTGGCCAGTCTCGGGAAGATCTCGTCAACGTCATGGCGCTCCATTGCTGAAATAGCTTGTTTAGCTTCATAGAATTCTTCCGGGGAGTTCTTGGGAAGGCTAGAACAGCCGACTAGAACGAATAATGATATGAGGTTAACTGTGATGATCCGCATCCTTGTGTCTCCATTAGTAAGTCGGGGAGAGAGCTTTCCAGCTTGAAGTACTCTGACGCCAATATATTTAATTCAAGCTCTTCTAAGCTCTCTCGCTCTTGAAGTCATGCCACTTACCTGGTGAATCTTGTCACCTCAGTACAAACTACGGCCATGAGCTTCGAAAAGTTACTTGCTTAAACTACGAAGCATCCAGGCTGCTTCTTCGTGGAACTCACTCCTCTCACTGAGCATATCGGCGGTGGTGGAGTCATTATTTTGTTCTGCAATAGCCACGCCCTCTCGAAGTTTTGAGACAATATGCATATGATCCCGTTCCAAATCTTCGAGCATGGTCTGAGCATTGGTCTCACCAGCATCAGCTTCGACAATTGTGGTTAGGTCCAGGAATGCTTTCATCGAACCTGGCGTATAGAATCCTAGGGCTCGGATACGTTCCCCAATTTCATCGATCGCCTCAAACAGGTTATGATACTGCTTATCGGTGAGTTCGTGAATCCCAATAAACTTGCCACCCTCCACATTCCAGTGGTAATTTAGCGTTTTGGTGTAGATGGCAAACGAATCGGCAAGCACTTGGTTGAGGACCTTTGCCGTAGCCAATCGTTTGCTGTCCTGACCGATTTTATCGGATGGTTTAGGTTGAAAGTGATTAAGTGCCATAGTCATAATTTAGGCTCCTTATTCGAAATTAGCTTAGGTTCCAAAGTATACAGATCTAAAATCGAAACGAATCCGACTTAGAATCTTTCGCTTGCGCTATTTACAGCGGTCTTCAGGTCGTCCCATGCAAACTTGACCCCAATTTTGACATCTTCAGAAGCACTCGCTGAAGAGTTTCGGAGTTCTTCTAGCTTTTCTTCCGCGATGTCTCGTTTGCTTTTAAGATCCGCGATGGTGCCGGTAATTTTCGTTTTGCTCGCTTCAGTTGCTTCGTCAAATTTAGTCGCGATATTTTTTGATAGTTCTGCCACACGACTGTTGGCTTCGTCTAGCGTCGTCTCGACACTCTTGATAAGTTCTTCGCTAGTCATACTGATTCCTCCTGCATTGCGTCTAAGGGTTGCGAGCAGCTCGCCCGCTACTATGGATTTTGCAACAGCCGTTCCATGAACGTAACTTATTGAAATTACGAAGTCATTGTCTGCCCACTGTAGGGCTGGTCCTACACACCATCGGCAATCCCATACAGGACTCTTTCGTGTATTCACAGGTTTAGTGATAGTCTATACTCAGAATATCTTAACCTGACTATTATGCGTGGTAGGTACAAACTTTGAGGTATCTTTGTTTCTTTGTTTGGGGGTTCTGGGCATCGCTTGTCCAAGGTGAAACCGTCTATGTCTATCCTGGCAATCTGCCCATCTCGGGAGTTGATGGTCGAGAAACCGTTGAGGGAATCATTCCAAGCTTGATCAGCGCTGCATTCGATCGGGTAGGGATTAAGTCGCAGTTTCAAGTTCTGCCGTTTAAAAGAGCTCTCGCCGAAGCAACACTGGGTCGAGGTTTAGTAGCTGGGATTATTTCAACTCCGGAGCGACGGAAATCACTTCAGTTTTCAGCACCGATTTTCTACAGCTATATTGGGTTGATAACTCGTCAGAAGGATAAGTTCCAAAAAGACGCTCTCGTCAAACTTCATGGTAAAGCAGTGGGAACAAAGCTAGGCTTCCGCTTCCCGGAGCCGTTGGAGGGTAAGGTAAGAAAAGGCTTGGTGGATCTGGTTTATGGCAGTCATGAGGTGAACCTGGAAAGGCTCTTGAAAAAACGCATATCCGCCATAGCCCTGAATCTAGAAACGGCCAAGCTTCTGAAGCTCGACCACCCAAAAGCCTTTAAGAAGCTCAATATCATTTCATTTCAGGATATGAGAGTTGATTTCTACCTCGCTGGAAAAAAAGGAAAGTACGACGTCCTCATAGAGGAGTTTAATCGTGGCTTTCAACAAGTTCCCTTGGAGCAGAGAACGCTTATTATCGATCGGGTCTTCCGCAAGCTTGGTCGTACTACAGCAGCTCACAAATAATCTTTCAGATATTCCCCAGTCACAGATCGCTTCAACCTTGCTACTTTCTCAGGTGTCCCTTGGGCCACCAGCTTGCCACCACGGTGTCCGCCTTCAGGGCCAATATCGACGATCCAGTCAGCGCATTTAATAACATCAAGGTTATGCTCGATAATCACGATAGTATTACCGTTGTCCGCTAATCTTTGTAAGACCCTCAACAACTGAGCAATGTCATGAAAATGAAGGCCAGTGGTCGGCTCGTCCAGAATATACAGGGTTCGGCCTGTGTCGCGCTTCGCAAGCTCGCGAGCGAGTTTGATTCGTTGGGCCTCTCCTCCGGAAAGCGTCGTTGCCGATTGACCTAACTTGATATAGGACAGACCGACATCCATAAGGGTGGTTAAGACTTCGAGAATCTTAGGGTGGTTGGCAAAAACGTCACAGGCTTCGGCCACCGAAAGATCTAGCACATCTGCAATGGAACGTCCTTTGTACAAAATCTCGCAGGTCGAATCATTGAAGCGGCGGCCTTGGCAAACTTCACAAGGCACGAAAACATCTGCAAGGAAGTGCATCTCGACTTTAATAGAACCATCTCCCTGACAGTTTTCGCACCGGCCTCCTTTGACATTGAAGCTGAAACGGCCTTTTTTATAGCCTCGCAGCTTCGATTCTGGAAGCAAGGCGTAGAAGTCTCGAATCAAGTCAAATACCTTAGTATACGTAGCTGGATTGCTTCGAGGGGTTCGGCCAATGGGCTTCTGGTCGATGTTGATGATTTTATCGATATGCTGGATACCCTCGATCTTATCGTGGGAGCCCACAGCTCGCTCACTATGATGGAGCTTCTTAGCAATAGCGGGGTAGAGGATTTGATTGATCAAGGTCGATTTGCCTGCACCCGAGACTCCAGTTACTGCAGTCATGACTCCCAAGGGAATATCGACGGTAATATTTCTCAGGTTGTTTTCTTTGGCGCCGATGATTCTAATTCGCGGACTAGACGGCGTCACATGACGTCTCTCTTCAGGAACTTCGATGTTCAGCTTGCCACTGAGATACTTGCCTGTAACTGAAGTCCGTGCTCGCTTGATCTGGGCTGGTGTACCGTGTGCTGTAATCTGTCCACCTTCTACCCCGGCCCCAGGGCCGAAATCGACAACGTAGTCAGCCTCTTCAATGGTCTCCTGGTCGTGCTCTACGACGATCAAGGAATTACCCAAATCGCGGAGCTTGCAAAGGGTATGCAGCAGCTTTCGGTTATCACGTTGGTGAAGCCCGATAGACGGCTCATCGAGAATGTATAAGACACCTGTCAACTCGCAACCTATCTGAGATGCCAGACGTATCCGTTGAGCCTCGCCACCGGATAAGGTTGGCCCGTGGCGATTCATATTCAAATAACCAAGCCCAACGTTCACCAAAAACTCAAGTCGGTTGATGATCTCTTTAATCAATTCTTTAGCAATGAGTTGTTGATTGCCCGTGAGTTTCAGGCTCTTGAAGAACTTGAGCGCGTCTTCGATGGATAAAGCGCAGATATCCATGATGGATTTTTCAGCGACAAAGACTGTCAAAACCTCGTCCTTCAATCGCATACCCTGACAGCTGCTGCAAGGACTTGAAGACATATACTTCTGATACCAGGTTTTCATGGAGTCTGACTTAGTCTTCAAGTAGCGACGCATATAGCTGTGGAGCAGCCCCTCGTACTCGTGCGTCCAAGTACCGGCACTCTTTTCTCCTTCCCAAGAGATGGTGAGAGTCTTATCGCCACCATGGAGGATCAAATCCTTTTGCTTCTTAGGTAGACTCTTCCAAGGTGTGTCAAAGTCTATTCCCCATTGTGTCTCCATCGCTAGGAAGCGCTCCTTACTCCACGATCCGCCCTTATCTTCACCGCCATTGGTAAAGTAGTTCTGCCAGGGTACAACGGCCCCTTCGCGGATACTCAAGTTCTGGTCAGGAATGAATTTGTCGGGGTCCATGGCCATCACCGTACCAAGCCCGTTACAGTCGGTGCACATCCCTTGGGGGGAGTTGAAGGAAAACAAGGGTGGATCAAGTTCAGGGAAGGCAAAGCCGCAGCAGCTCCGTGCCTCGCTCATGCGCATGTCCTTACCGTCGACGACATGCACCACCAGCTGGCCTTTGCCAAGTTTTACAGTAGTTTCTACAGAATCTCGGAGGCGGGTACGAAACTCAGGGGCTCGCTTCTTGATGGCTAGTCGATCAACCACGACCTCGATGGTGTGCTTCTTATGTTTCGTTAAAGCTTGTACATCGTCGATGTTGCTGACGACACCGTTGACGCGAACACGGAGATAGCCTTCCTTTTTCAGCTCCTCAAGCAAATCTTTGTGCTCCCCCTTTCGATTTTCGATAATGGGAGCAAGGAGTAAAACTTTTGTCTTCGGTTCCAGCTCTAAAATCTGATTGGCCATGGATTCCGGGTCTCCACGGCCAACCTCTTCACCGCATTTATGGCAATGTTGAATGCCAATGCGAGCGTAGAGGACCCTTAAATAATCATAAACTTCAGTGATAGTTCCCACAGTGGACCGTGGGTTTTTACTGGCAGCTTTTTGCTCAATTGATATGGTGGGAGACAAGCCTCGGATTGTTTCATATTTGGGTTTGTCCATTTGCCCTAAAAACTGCCTGGCATAGGAACTTAAAGACTCTACGTAGCGCCTTTGCCCCTCGGCGAATATAGTGTCGAAGGCCATGGAAGATTTGCCAGATCCTGAAACGCCGGTAAAGACAACGAGCTTTTGTTTGGGGATGGTAAGGTTGATGTGCTTAAGGTTGTGCTCTTCAGCTCCCTTAACTTCGAGTTGATCATCGAAGCCTGTCTTCTTGCGTGTCATACTCCGCCTCCATTATGAGCTAGGTAGAATACCATATTTTTGTATGGATTCAACAAGGACTTGACTAATCCGTGAAATAAACCAACATGCGTCATGCCTACGAAACACTTTAGAGGGATCTCCATGTACGTTGTAATGTCTTTGTTTGCTGCACTCCTCTCTGCTGTTCCGGCTTCTTGGCTGGATCGTATCGCAGGTGGCCTTGCCACCCTTTGCTTTGACATCTTGCGCCTGCGTCGGGCTTTGGTCGTAAAAAACTTAGAGATTGCACTGGGGGACGTCTATGAACCCCACGAACGTTTGGCTATAGCTCGTGATTCCTATAAGAACTTCGTCTTGACAGCCTTTGAGTTTATCCGATCCAAGTACCATGACATTTCTGCCAATGTAGATATTCAAGGAGAGGAGAATCTCCGTCAAGCCTTAGAGCAGGGGCAGGGGGTCTACATACTGTGCTTCCACCTTGGAAATTGGGAGGCTATGGGTTCCTACATCACCAGAAACATTGCTCCAGCCCACGTTCTGGTCAAAAAGGTTGGTGGTGGAGGGATGAATCGTTTTGTCGAGGAGAATCGTGAGCACAATGAGTTCTTGTGGGTCAAAAGACAAAAGAAAGGCGATGGCTTCAAGGCAATAGTCGATATCTTAGATCGCAATGAGATCGTTGGGTTTGTCATGGATCAGGCACGTCCGGGGGAGCCGAGACTACCTTTTTTCGGGACTCCAGCCAAGACGAACACCAGCTTTGCTGCCATTTGGCAACGCCGACAAGCTCCGATTGTTCCTGCCTTTATGCACCGCAAGTCGGTAGGCAAGCATGTTCTGGAAGTGATGCCGGCTATCAACCTTGAGACTAGTGATAATACCGAGCAAGATATTCTCGATCACTCAGTCTTGTTTAACAAGGAAGTCGAGAAAGCAGTCCGCAAGTATCCAGACCATTATTTCTGGCTTCATAACAGGTGGAAAAGCTAGCGCAGAACATCTCAATAGCTCTTCTTAGTAGCTGCGGTTGAGTAGGGCTTCTCCCAAGCCTCTGATGAGCTTCACACGATCCCCAAACGGCTCTAAATTAACAAAGGCCTTCTGGGTCAATTCCTCGGCCATCTTGCGAGCATCAGCAGCAGTCATCAAGGCAAGATATGTGAGCTTACCCTGAGCTAAATCCTTGCCCTTTGACTTCCCGGTGCCTTCAGTGTCGTCGAGCAAGTCGTCGATGACCTGAAACGCAATCCCCAGATTGAGACCGAAATCATAGAAGCGATTTGCAGTATCATCATCTGCTTCGGCTGCAAGGGCTCCCACCTTACAAGCACAGGCAATTAACTTCCCTGTCTTGTGACTATGGATGAAATTAAGATTCTCGATGGTGAAGGAGTCTTTTCCGGTCCAGAACATATCTTGGTCCTGACCGAGAACCATTCCACGACCACCCCCAGCATCAGCGAGGCTCGATATAATCTGTGACTGAAACTTATGTGGAATATCCGGGTTTAGAGCTATGTGAAAAGCGTCTGTGAGCAGTGCATCTCCGGCCAGCAAGGCTGTGGGCTCGTCAAATTGCTTGTGGACGGTGGGTCGCCCCCGGCGCATGTCGTCATCGTCCATACATGGGAGGTCATCATGAATTAAAGAGTAGGTGTGAATCATTTCCACCGCCATTGCTGGCCCTAAGGCAGCACTTTGCTTGCCTTCGAGCCCGCTGCTGGCTAGGAGCGTTAAAAGGGGGCGTATTCGCTTGCCACGGCCATCTAGTGCGTATTGACAAGCACCGTGAACGGGCGACGCGCTGTTGTAGCGGGTTTGAGCAAGCTGTCGCAATTGGACTTCGATGTAATCCTGAAACAATTTGATTTCACTCGGAAAATTCAACCCTGGCTCCTCTGCAAATGTGAGTCGCCATTACAGCATCAATCAAGATCTGTGACAAGAGCTTTCCCGGTGCTATCAGGCCCTAGCGGAGAGTTGCAGTACGGGATGTGTTAGGCAACTGAATCGGGGTGAGTTGCAGTGTCTGACTCTTCGTTATGGTCGTCGCCTAAGAGGAACTCTCTCGATTTGTTGTTAGTATTAAAGAAGTGAAAATTGGTTTTCTGCTTTTTCGATTCGCGGACAGAGCTGTCGATATCAATGATGCCAATGAATTCAGTACGATTTAAAGGGTCCACATTGATGATCAAGCTGTGAACATGGTTGAAACAGAAGTAGAGCCCTAAGCCAGCACCACCACTAATGGAGTCGTCAAGGTTGGTGATGTTTTCTCCTTGAAAACATTTGCTCAAGTAGCTCATCACGTGGTCTCTTGTAATCGAGCCGAATGGATCGGTAACTGAAATCGCCAGCCGCTTCCCATCGCTGCCAAACTCAAGGCGGGCAGCCTGTTCGGGAGTCAGCTGGATTCGATTCGTTCGCTTCAGGTGATTGAAGAGCCTATTTCTTTGCCTATCTACTGGTGCATCGTAAATCGCGTTCATCAGAAACTCTTCAGTAACCGTCTCAACGTCGTTTAAAATCGAGCGCCTGAGGCCCATATTCCGGCATTGATCCTTCAGACATTCAATATATTCTTGGCGATTTTCGGAGTCTCGGACGTGGAAGGTCATGGTGTGAGCACCCCAGCCCAAGTACTTCTTCATACCAAAAATATCGCGGTGGAGGATCTTTGACACTGTTCCTAAAAGATCGCGGCTACTGAGGCGATTATGACGATCTTTGGCGATGAAGTTTGTAAATCTTTCCATATTCTCCAAATAGGGATAGATGGAATTGAGGCCAGATTTCGCCATGATGATTGCATGAGGCTCTGGTTGCAGTAGCCCTTTGGAATTCAGGTGCTTATGGCCTTCGATATCAAGAATGTAAAGGTTGTATTTATACTGGAGACTCAGGCTTTCGAGTTCCCGAAGGGACTTAGCGGCAATAACCTGACTGCCTGAGGCAGCGAGAATACGAACGCCATCCCGTCGGTTTCGGTTGTCAGAGTCATAGAATAATATGCGATTCTTCTGCATAGTGTCAGTCCGGCCACTTATCTTGTAGAGCTTCTCGTTGCTTCTTTAGTTCGGAATTTATGGGAAATAGTTGACTGTTGTCCGTAACAAGCGGATATCGCCGACTAATTCAGCCACTATTGCTTAGCGAGGAAAGCCATGCTAGATTGCCAACTACCGAAAATGCTTGATTAAAGGTTCGTTTCCGGCGAACTCTGCCATGAAAGCTTGGTCTAGTGGGAGTTATCGTGGGCCCTGAGATTGTGAATCAGCCAAGTGAGTACTTTCTAGACGAGAGCGTACTGCTGCGTGTTTGGAATTTGCGAAAGAACACGAGTTTAATCCTGGATATCTGTAAGTTGTTTCGTCGTTCTTCCGAAGAAGGGCTGGCATCGATCAAATCCATCCAGGTGGATGACGATGGAGCGAATATATCCTATTGGCTCCATCGAATGAAAGGCAGTGCGTTGAATGTGGGGGCGACCCGTTTTGCAGAGTTGGTTGAAAGCCAAGAGCAGCAGGTCCTTCATGATAGTCAGCTATACATGGCCCGAAGGCAGTGGAACCTGCAGCGTTTGAATGAGTCTTACCAGCGCACCCTGCAATCGCTGGATCGATTTTTAGAAGGATTGAGTGCTCAAGCCTGAGCTCGTTCGTATTTCTCCTACCAGCCTTGATATAGAAAAGCTTCGCGACATTCGATAGAATTCTAAGAAATAGATAATAGAGGACTCATGTCGAATTTCACGCGATTTGCAAAGAATATTGGCCGCTATCTGAGGCAAAAAGGAAAATTTGAGGCAGCACCCGATACAATGTGGTCGGGGGCGAGCAAGAGACAATTTCATCGTCATCACCTGCGAGGAATCGATGGCTTCTACCTTGTTTTAGAGGGATCATCCTTCCCACTAGTGAATGTTAGTAATGGCGGGACATGTATCGAATCAAATGAAAAGCGCTTCGCCATCGATTACCTGGAAAAAAAAGTCTACCGCGCGAATCTCTATATTCTTGGCAAAAGTACTGAACTCCCAATGTCGATCCACTATGTTCAAGGTGAATTGATCGGTTTTGCCTTTCCCGACCAGCCCGAGCTTCGCAAGCTTTTGGATGAAGCCTTGTACTACCTCGATGCAGGTCTATTTCTCAAGACCTTGGTAAAGAGCCAGGTTAGCTCCTTTTTTCAAAGCCCTGCCTGGAGTTCTTATTCATCCTTCAATGGGGTGGTTGAAGTTCACACATCCACCTCTCTCACAGGAGAGCTTGATGAGGTGAATATCTCGTATATACAAGGTTTCTATCGTGAGTATACAGTGTTTTCCCATAAGGCGATCACAGTTTCAAGCTCTCCAGAGCGGGTCCTACTGATCGGTGACAAAAAGCAAATTCTGCGCAACTGCTTGCTGGTGATTTTGGGGTTCCGGCAGATAGGAAAAACAAAAGTATTTGACCAATTGATCGTTGCAGCTATTGCACTTCTGAGGAAAGATCTGACTCGTAGCCAATAATTGAGCCATATTTGCAAGTATGATCGAATGCTTTCTCAAGTCCGCGACGATGCTTGAGGCAGTGAACTGCTCGTAGCACACCACCATGTGAAACCGCTAGTGAAACGGATTGTTGTCGATGCTCCTCGTGAAAATCCTGTAGTCGATTAACTAAACTTTCAAATGATTCTCCACCTGGAGGACTTTGATGCACAAAGTTGCTTGCCCAAACATCGATTTGGTCTTTGGCAATTTCACCCCAGGGCTTCTGTTCCCAGCGCCCAAAATTTAGCTCACGAAGCCTGTCGTCAACACAAACTTGCTTTTGTGGAAAAAGATCATGAGCGAGCCTGAGGCATCGCTTGGAAGGACTAGAGAAAACCTGTTCGATATTAAGCTTACTAAGTTCCTCTGCAATATGATCAAGCTCTTGCAGGTAGCTGTCAGCGAGCGGCATTTCGCTTTGCCCATAGCATAGACTTTGGAGGTTTTCGATTGTAGTATGACGAAGATAAAAAATCATAAGCAGAAAACCAGCGTAAAAAAGCTGCCTCGCCCAAGATCGGACGAGGCAGCGATGCTCTAATTATTTGTCGACGATCATGATTTGCTCACCTCTTAGGGTGCCCATGATCAATTGTCCTTGGTACTCCTCCACAGCAGTCACGGCAGAAGCGACAGATCCATTGGTATCGTGGTAGCTCCGGATGAATTCTCCCTCCGGTGATACAACGACCACGAATCCATAGGCAGCAGGCTGAGGGAATAGGTTTCGAGGTAAATTTGAAAGTAGGTTTTTGAGCTTCGGAAACATCTGAAGAAAGTCGATCAACTTGCTACGAGTCGAGAAGAAGGCAATCAAGAAGTTGCCATCGCTATCCCGAGCTAGTCCATCAGGGCTTCCTGGTAGATTGCTCAAGAATACTTCAGCTGTTCCAGCCTTTTCACCTTTGAGCCAGTAGCGAGTCATTCGGTAGCGTGATGTTTCATTCACAAGAATGAAGTCTTCGTCTTGGCTCAATGCAACACCATTGGCGAAGTAAAGGCCCTCTACAAGAACCTCAACAAGGCCTGTGCCAGGGTTATAGCTCATTAAACGACCGTTGCCGCGAGCTTCAAGAACATCGAGTTCGAAGTCTTCAAGAGGAAACTTATAACTGGCATCAGTAAAGTAAATCATGCCATCTGAAGCAACCTTTACGTCATCTGTAAGGCGGAAAGGGACGCCCTCAGCTTGATCTGCAAGAACTGATACGTCACCGTTGGGAGTTACTTTGAGAAGTCCAGAATATGGCTCCGCAACAATGAGGTTGCCTTCAGCATCAAAGTCCATTCCTAAGGGATGACCACCTGTGTAGGTTACATTTTCTACTGTGCCGTCGAATGAAACACGTTTCACATAACCATCAGCGGTTCCTGTGTAGATCCAGCCATCGGGGCCAATAGCAATATCTTCAGGGCCATCCAGCAGGCCAGCACCTAAATACTCAGCGTCTTTGAGCAGTTGGTTGGGTGCCAGAGCGCCCTCGAGCTTGGGGGCTTTGCCGGGCTTGAATTTCACAGCATCTACCTTCGACCCTGCACTTGCAGCACTTGCAGAAGCTACTAAAATCATTGAGAGAAGGATGTTTTTCATAAGCAGAGACTCCTAAACTTGTGTGTTACGATGCGGTGTGGTTACCATGGAGGGGTTGCTTGTTCAAGACTTGAACTCAGTGTAGCGCTCAAAATGAACATAAAATGGCGTCACAAGCCTTCCAACAAGGCTTTAAAAAACCCCGCTCCAACCAGTAAGGTTTGAACATAAAAAGAGAAAAATTGTGATTTCGGCACACTGCTGAGTCGCCCCGAGGCAGTCACCCGTGTAACCACCAATTCGTTTAGATAGCCACATTTTAGTCACTAGGATAAGGCCAAGCCCAAGTGTCAGTAGGGCTGCAATCTGAGTAAAGGGTAGTAGTATAAGAGGAGTCGTTCCTGCGACACCTTGAAACCAGCGGTCCTGCTTCTGGCTATGGCTTAATAGGTTCTTCGCATAGCTGGGAGTCGATCGAGCATAGGGCAGGTACCAAGTAAGAGTACAGGCAGCGAGCCGACTCAGAGGGTGGGCGATCACAAAAGCCCAGGGCACTAGTGGGTCGGCCATCTCCTTTAAGCAAAGATACTTCAAAATAAAGCTAGCAATGAGAGATAAGGCTCCGTACGAACCGAGGCGAGAATCCTTCATAATAGCGAGAACTTTTTCTTTTTCAAATGCCCCGAATAGGCCATCGGCGGAATCGGCAAGGCCGTCTTCATGGAGCCCACCTGTTAACGCGAGGCTCAGAATCAATGTAAGAATGATTGCAATATCACGAGACCAAATCTGAATCATGGCCGTATAACTCAGGGCTAGAATGGCTCCTAGGATCAGCCCAACTAAGGGAAAGTATCGCAGGGAGCGCTCTAGGTCCTCCTTTTGCAACTCTGAAAGGTCTATTGGTATGCGTGTAAAAAAGCTAAGGCTCACAAGCAGCCATCGTGAATTTTGACCAAATTTCATAGTGATCGGCTCACTTCTGCCTCTTTAAAGCTTGCCATGGAATTAAGGAAGCAAACCGCAGACTCCAAAAGGGGGTAGGCAACGGCAATGCCCGTACCTTCGCCGAGTCTCATGCTTAGATCGAGAACGGGCTCGACACCGAGGGTTTCTAAGATGATGCGATGCCCGGGAGAGGCAGAGCGATGACAGAAGACCATGTACTCTAAAACATGTGGCTGTAGCGTAACCGCTGCAAGGCCGACAGCACTCATGATGAAACCATCCATCAGAATCAAGATGCCTTCTTCCGCAGCAGCTAGAATGGCTCCGAGAGCTGTGGCCATTTCGAAGCCTCCAAAGGCTTGCATCACTTCAAGTGGGCTTTGAGCCGTAGAATGGTTCTCAAGAACAGCTCGAAGAACCTGACTCTTCTGCCTTAGCTGCCTATCATCGCAGCCAGTTCCCCGGCCGACACAGGCTTCTAGGGGTACATCACAAAGTCGGCTGGTGATAAGGGCGGCTGCAGAAGAATTGCCGATGCCCATTTCCCCAAAGCCAATCACGTTGCTACCAACCTTCTTTCGGGCGAGGACCAGCTTTCGTCCGTGTTCAACGGCAGACTTGAGCTGTTCATTTGTCATCGCAGGGCCTTTCAAACTGTTCTTGGTACCAGGCCCTTGGCGTGCGGGAATGACTTGTGGGTGAGAAAAAGCAATCTTAGTTCCACAGTCGATCAAGCTGAGGTCCAAGTCATGCTGCCTAGCGAAGCAGTTGATGGCAGCACCACCAGCAACAAAGTTCTTTAGCATCTCCACAGTAACTTGCTGGGGATAGGGGCTAATGCCCTCATCCACAAGCCCGTGATCTCCTGCGAAAAGGATGAGAGAGGGCATGTTTAATTTCGGGTTCAAGGTGCCTTGTATCAGAGCTATCTGCTTTGCTAGGTGTTCTAGTTGACCCAGAGATCCTAGTGGTTTGGTTTTCTCATCGATTCGTTTTTGAATTTCAGTCTCTAAGGATCGATTCAACGGTTTGATCATGTGGTCCTCTGTTTTTCGATAATCGCATCTATAGCATGCATATCGAGGTGTTCTTCCAAAGTTTTTGCTAGGCGATCATATTCCATATCACGGCTGACAAGAGCTTCCGCGCCTGCCCATGTAAGTCCTTTTAGTGCCGCTAGGTAGGCGAGAATGGGACGACGGAAATGATCCTCATCAAACAATCCATGGATCAGTGTGCCCATGACAGAATCTTGATAACTGCCATCAGTCACCAGACAGTCTTCTTGGTTGCGCTCATGTATGGAAAAAATGGGCCCTGCTTGATTGTGACGAATCAGTTTGCCCAAATGGATTTCGTAGCCTCTATAGGATTGGCCCGTATCTAAGCCAAACATCGATTGCTCCAGTTTAACTCGGGCTTGGGTGGTCAACTTGTGTCTTTCCATCACGGTTTCATGGGGTAAGACGCCCAGGCCTTGAATTTCAGCGATTGATGATTCGATGCCATTAGGATCACTTACACGTTGGCCTAATATCTGACAGCCCCCACAGATTCCTATGATGGGGCGCTGTTGTCGTGCTCGCTCTTGGATCGCCGCAGCCAGCTCAGTTTCGTAAAGCCATGCGAGATCTGTACTCGTCGACTTTGAACCAGGGATGATAAGGAGGTCGGCATCCAAAATACTTTGGCCATCACTCACATAAGCAACATGGACTCCCAGTTCATGTTCCAAAGCATCGAATTCGTCATAATTTGAGATTCTGGGAAGCCTGATAATAGCAATATCGATCTTCCTTGGAGAGTCACTTAAGAAGTTGGGACGTTCGCTTAAGGCGATAGAATCTTCTTCAGCCAAGCGCAGATTCTTCACATAAGGAACCACGCCCAGGCTAGGGCGACCGGTGCGGTCATCGAGAAAGTCCAGCCCAGGGTCGAGCAGGCTCTTGTCGCCGCGAAATTTATTGATCACGAAACCAGCCACAAGGTTCCGTTCATCGGCATCAAGCAACTCCATTGTTCCCACAAAAGATGCAAATACTCCCCCGCGATCAATATCACCCACAAGCAGCACCGGGGCCTGAGCTTGTTTGGCGACGAACATATTCACGATGTCATTGGCTTTCAGATTGATTTCAGCAGGACTGCCAGCTCCTTCAATGATGACGAGATCATGAGTTTCCCGAAGCTGATCGAGGCTCTGACCGATTGTTTGACGAAGTTCAGGCTTCAGTCTGTGATAATCAAGGGCTGTCATGCTTTGGTGAACCTTGCCAAGGATCACCACCTGAGACCAGCGGTCTCCTTCTGGTTTTAGTAAAATGGGGTTCATCGTAGCGGTGGGAGTCACTCCGGCTGCATCTGCTTGCACTGCTTGAGCGCGTCCGATTTCGGCGCCATCAGGAGTTACGTATGAGTTAAGAGCCATGTTTTGCGCTTTGAATGGGGCAACACGAAGACCTCTCTGTTTGAATAAGCGACAAAGGCCGGTTACTAGCAAACTTTTACCCACCGATGAGGCGGTTCCTTGTACCATCAAAACAGGGCATTTCATGATTCGACTACCTTTTTCAAAGCGTGGATTAGCTGATCGATATCCGGCTTGGGTCTTGGGAAAACTCTTATCCAGCCCGGTAGCTTGTAAGAGGAGCAAGATCGCACCAAGATCTCATGGTGTAACAGATTTTGTTGCAGCCTATCAGCATTTCCAACATTAAGTAGAACGAAGGGGCAATGACCAACGTGCCAGGGAATGCCGAGGTCTTCGATGACACGCAATAGGTAGTCTTGGTTGCTTTGAACCTGAAGGTAGGATTGGCTGACAAAGTTTGATTCCCGGCAGGCTTGCAATCCAGCTGCTTGAGCCAGAGAGCTAACATTCCATGTTGGCGTCTGGTGACTTATGTTTCGAATTATTGATGGAGATCCCTTAGCGTAGCCTAGCCTAATTCCAGGAATGCTATGATCCTTAGTAAATGAAAAAATTTGAACCACATTTTCAGGGTAGTCTTGCCTTGCATCTTGGCTAAAGGGACTCATATGAATAAATGCTTGATCAAGAACAAAAATGCTTTCTGAGAAACGAGTGGCGAGAGAGCGGATCTGATGGCCTGGTATATATGTCCCAGTGGGGCTATTGGGATTACAGATATAGGTAAATACTGGTTTGAAGGACGTCAGGGCTTGCTCAATCGAAGGGATCCCATGCTTGAATCCGTGAGAAGATTGACTTCTCACTTCCCTAAGGTCATAACCCCTTTGACGACAGGCTACAGAAAATTCGCTGAAAGTGGGCTCTAAGATTAAAGCGATGCCGCCACTCTCCTGCCTTGTGGATGCTAGAGACCAAAAAATTTCAGCAGCCCCATTACCGATGTGAATCTGATTAATATCGCAGTGATGCCACTGGCTAATAGCCTTTCTAAGTTTGAAGCAATGTGGATCTGGATACTCATCATATTTTGCTTGCCTGATGACCTGTTCCATTCTACGGCTGGGGCCGTATGGGTTGATGTTAACACTAAAATCCAAAGTATGATGGGAAGCCTGATACTGTGCGATGCCTCCATGTATGCGAGATTCAAGTTGCAAGCTGTACTCCCAGTAACATGACACTGACGCCGAAAAATAGTAGGCCAGCACGTTTAGCGAGCCGCCATGATTCACCTAAGGATTGGAAGCTAAGACCTTGCTCAGGATCTCCAAGCTTATAAGCGCCAGGCTTACTCAGTTGGATCCCTAGGGCTCCAGCCATGGCGGCCATGGGCCAACCACCATTGGGGCTCGGTGTTAAAAAATGGTCGCGAATCATAATTGGAAAGCTCTTTGAGTCTCTTGATTCTATGGTGGCAACTGCCGTGATGAGCAGGGCGGTGATACGAGCTGGCACATAGTTCACCAAGTCGTCAAGTTTGGCAGAGAAGTGACCAATCCAACGCCGTTCGTCCCAATAGCCAAGCATGGCATCTAAAGTATTGATGGCTCGATAGGCAATAGCACCTGGTAATCCAAATATAAGAAAGTAAAATAGGGGTGCGACGAAGCTATCCGATAAATTCTCAGCAATGGAAGACACTGAGGCTCCAATCAACTGTTCTTCTGAAAGTTGGCTGGCATCGCGACTACAGAGACTACGCAGCTCAAAGCGAGCCTGTTCCAGTTGCCCTTGGTCTAGATGGTGCCCTACAGTTTTGCTGGCTAGGCCAAGGGCTTCGAGAGCAAAGCTGGCTTTGAGAACATAGGTACCCAGCAAAACCCATAGCCATGGCCAATGATCGAATAGGTATGACAAAAGAGCAACGAGGCCTGCCCAGACAGCAGGTACGAATAAGGCGATCACCAATCCCCATAAATAGGCAATGACGGGGTCTCCATGTGGAACAAGCTGTCTCATCCAACGGATACTTCGGCCAATCCATACCACTGGGTGCCAGCGATTCGGGTATTCACCAATCACTTGATCTAGAAGTAGGCTAAGCGCTAAGATAGTAAGCAGAAGACTTGGATCATTCATAACTGCTGACTCTTTTGCAAGGCTTTTAAGCCTATCGGTACACCCATGGCTAGTAAATAGGCCTCCTTAGCAAGTGGCACAATCATTTGGTGCGCCCAGCCAGCGAGGTCTCTAAATTGCCTGCCCAGTGCTGATTCGGGCACGATACCGAGACCTACCTCGTTGCTAACGATGATGCTATCGTATGATTGGCTACCGAGAATGCTTAAAATCCCTTGCAGTTGCTCAAGGGTTTGATCGATGCTGTGGCCTTCACAGAGCATGTTCGATAGCCAAAGAGTCAAGCAGTCCCAGATGAGAACATCGCAATCCAAAGATGTTTCGAGCAGAGCCTCTAACTTCAAAGGCTCTTCAATGGTTCGCATATGAGAGGGTCTTTCCTGTTGATGACGCAGAACCCGATCAGCCATTTCATCATCATAGACTTGAGCAGTTGCCAGGTATATGGCTCGCTCATAAGTCTCGGCAAGGCTTAGGGCAAAGCGGCTCTTACCGGATCGACAACCACCGCTAACGAGAAAGATCTGGGACATCAGAATCCTCCTAGAAGGCGATGGTTTGGGTTGTCCTTGATCCACTTGGAAATGCTACCGGCAACAGCATGGTAGACACCTTCGCCGATAAGGTGGCCTAAAGTTGTGTGTTTGCCGCAGTAATAGTGCTGTTTTTCGGTGATGGGGGCAGCTATCACGCAGCAATCAGTTCCTGTACCCGTAGCCTGTCTAGGGCTCATGTAGCTACTGATACGATGATCGAAGACAGCTGCGACCTTCGCCTCAGTAATCATAGCAAGCCCTTCTATAAGGGCTTCATCCGTTAGTCCATGGCTACACTCAACAGCAATGTTGATGGTTCCAATGCGGCCCGATGGTGACGGGTTATCCCCGATTCTCATGGCATTGCCAAGCCCTGCTGTTGCTGTGGCTTTGATCCAGTAGTTTCCAAATGATTGTTGGCGATGGCATGCGTTTTCCAAACGGGCACTAGTCATTAGGCCCACACAGTTGCCTAGACCAGCGTAACTGAGCTGATCGTGTAAGAAAGCGGCTGGATCAACGGGAGGCTGTAAGTCATCGGAGCAAACTCTTAGCCAAGCGACTCCTGAAGCTTGTTTCAGACCGCCGTTGAGGATCGCCCAGGAGGCCACGCGGCAAGGATTTTGAAAGGGAACGTGCAGCAGCCGCTGCATGTGCTCTTGAGTTGAGCTTTTGGTTTGTTCGGATTCTGCTATCATCGAAAAGCCTCGCAGGCTTGGATGAAATTCTCGCATATCTGAGGGTTTGATGCCCAATGAGCATGGACATAGCTGCCAAGGATTTGTCCCTTGCGAAAGCCTTCACGACTAAGCTCCTGGTTTCGTCGTTTGCGTAGCTTATAGCTTTCTGTGATCGAACCATCCATGACAATAGTGGAATACCGAAACTGATGGCCACGGAATCGGGTTCCTGCATCCCCTAAGAAGCTTGGGTCTTGAGTTTCAACTTCAACATAACCAAGGGCTTGTAGTTTGTCCTTCATCGTTACATAGCCGGGCAAAAGCCCAAGCATAGAGTGGGTTTTGCCATCTAGGTCTTGGAGGCTTTCACAAAGGTAAATCAATCCTCCACATTCTCCGTAAATGGGCTTGCCTCGTTCAGCGAAGCTGTGAATGCTAGCCAGCATTGCACTATTGTTTGCCAGCTCGGTGGCAAAAAGTTCAGGATAACCTCCTCCTAGATAAAGGCCATCAGCGTCTGGAATTCTTGAGTCATGGATTGGGGAAAATGGGACGAGTTCAACGCCTAAGCGTCGCAAGCGAGCTAGGTTATCTTCGTAATAGAAGTGAAAGGCTTCGTCCCAAGCGTAGGCAATACGGCAGCGAGTAGAAGAAGGCTGTTCCATGACGTCACTTGCGGTAGGGAGGGATGGTGCGTTTCCAGCAATCTCCAGGATTTGCTCAATATCAAACCATTCTTCCACCATATCTGCCCACGCTTCCAGTTGTGCCTGGGGGACGGCTTGCTCCCTAGCGGTGCTCAAGCCCAGATGTCGCTCCGGAAAAGCGAGGTCAGGCCTCTTTGGTAGACCACCAATCACTGGAAGTTGGCGAAGCGCTTCCTGCAGCAGATTTTTATGGCTTTGGGAACCTACGAAATTGGTAATAAGGCCTGCCACCGGCAAATCAGGCTCGAAATGCAACAAACCCGATTCGATGGCGGCAATGGTTCTTGCCATGCCTGATGCGTCAACTGTGACGAGAACAGGGGCTTGTAGCCAGCGTGCAATCTCCGCCGAAGAGCCAGCGGGACTACGAGGGCTAGCACCATCAAATAAACCCATCACTCCTTCAATCAGAGCAATATCTGCGTCTCGGCTAGCACGTTGAAAGGTTTCGAGAATGGCATCTTGCCCCATGATCCAGCCATCTAAATTGTGACAGGTCTGTTGACTGGCTCGATGATGGTAACTTGGGTCAAGATAGTCAGGGCCGCATTTAAAACTCGCGACCTTTAGTCCGCGACGTCTCAAAGCAATGGTTAGACCAACCATACAAGTTGTTTTGCCGACGCCACTGGATAAACCAGCAACGACCAACCTTGGAATTTGAGCCATCAGTAATCGACTCCTATAAGCGCCTTGCCTCCTTGAGTGAAAGGGTGGCGGACAGCTTGCATCTCTGTAATGAGGTCAGCGTGATCTAAGATCGCCTGAGGCGCATTGCGGCCGGTGACAACCACGGTTACGTGGGGTGGTCGGTTCATCAGAGCGTCTTTGACCTCATTCTTATCAATAAATCCATAATTCATGGCGTATGTAATTTCATCGAGGATTACGATCGGGTGTTGACCATTTTTAATTAAGTTGAGGCTCTGTTGCCATGCTTCAGCAGCAGCTTTTTTATCTTGAGAGATGTCATCACTCTCCCAGGTGAAGCCCTTGCCCATAACGAACATGTCCACTCCATCCAGAGTTTCGGCAAACCGTCGTTCTCCCGTGGGCCACTTGCCTTTGATAAACTGAACAATACCAACCTTTAATCCTCTTCCTAAAGCACGGAATGCCATACCAAATGCAGCTGTGGTCTTGCCTTTGCCTGGTCCTGTGTATACGACGAGCAGCCCTTTCTGGCTTTCATTCATAATAAGTTTCCTCGATAGTCTTCATGCTTGTTTGTTGATATTTGACAATGGAGTCGACGAGACTTTCAATTTGATCATGCTCGCTCATAAAAACATCTTTGATGCCTCGCGCCTTTGCTGCTTGGTAAGTCTTGGGGCCGATAGCAAAAGCGGTCACTTGAGTTATATCAAACCCATAGTCGAAGTCGCAGAGAGCCTTTACTACCGTTGAACTTGGCAACGCTAGGTAGTGCGGTGGTGGAGATACTAGCCTTGTCGCTTGGAAGGTGCGCTCATAACATGGGATTGTCTCGATTTCGGCGGCCCATGGTCGAATATGCTCTAACCATAGAGGCTTGCTATTTGTAGAGCTAAGGATCTTGATGGACTTATTGAAACATGTATCCTTGTGTTTTGCTAAATCGTCTTCACAAAGGCCATGGCTTGTTGAGTTGGCTTGAATTCCATATTTTCTAAGTTCGCGACTGGCCTCCTCCCCAGCAACTGCAAACTCAGCCTTGAAGTTTCGGATGTCCTGTTGAAGGCTTTCTAGCCTTTGAAAAAACATCACCACACATTCTGAGGACGCGAAAAACCAAACTTCGTTTGTGTGATGATTCTGGATGGCTTTGTCAAAGGAATCATAGTCTTGCAATGGAGCCGACTTCACATGAGGCGCTTCAATCACATCAGCCCCCAGATCTCGCAGCTTTCTTGCGAGGCGAGAATTCCCTGGTCTTAAGCGCCCAACCAGGATTCGTTTTGATCTAAGAGGGCGATCTTGAGGGGCCTGTTGCCGAGATCGCAAGCGGTAGCTGACAGTTTCACCAATAATCGCGATTCCTGGGCTGCCGCCGCGGTAGTTATGAATAGTGCTAGCAAGCTGACCAAGTGTTGTCGGGTATTGCTCTTCTAGGGGAGTCGATGCAGCTGTAACATAAATCGCTGGAGTATCATAACAAAAACGACTGCTGGCCAATAGCTTCTGGCAATAGTCTTTGATTCCTGCCCTAGGCATGTACACGACCCGAGTGTTCTCTTGGAGGTCCCTCTGCTGTGTTCCTTGATGGCCTGTTTCAATGGTAACTCCTGAGCTGATCCCTCTTAGGGTCAGCGGCAAGCCGAAACTAGCTGCCGCTCCTGCAGCCGCAGTGACTCCCGGAATTACTTCTACGGCGATACTATGCTGTTCTAGAAGTTTCGCTTCATCCCATGCGCGCCCGAAAATCATCGGATCGCCAGATTTGAGGCGCACAACCGTCTTGCCTGCCTTTGCAGCCTCGATCACTTCTGGATGCAGCAATGGAGCCGAGCCATGACGCTGACGAAGACCCCGATATCCAATGGCAAGTAGTTTGGCACTGGGAGGTGCAAAGCTAAGAATCTGGGGATGAATCAAGTCATCGTAAGCAAGTAGGTCTGCCTTACTTATTAGGTCCTTGGCTCTCAGAGTCAGCAAACGCGGGTCTCCAGGGCCGCCCCCAACTAGATAAACAAGGCTCATGATTTAGACTCAACAGTTTGGACCTCAGCCTTGCGATAGCCGTGACTGAAGTCGGCTGCGTAGAGGCGTGACTCCGCGAAGTCGTGAGTATCCAAGACTTTGCCAATCAGAATCATCGATTGGCTCGTGATCCTAGCTTCTGTTACTTTCTTTGTAATATCTTTCAAAGTGCCCTTCACGATGATCTGTTCAGGGCAGCTTGCCTTATGGACGACTGCCACAGGGCAGTCTTCGCCATAAAACGGAATCAGTTGTCGGGTCACTTTTCGGATTAACGTGATGCTTAGGAACAAAGCAAGGGTTGCTCCTGATTGAGCAAGCACTTCCAAACGTTCGCTTGAAGGCACTGGGGTTCGTCCTTCGCCGCGACTGATGATCACCGTTTGTGAAATTTCCGGTAGGGTAAGTTCTTTGTTCAATGCTGCGGCTGCCGCGACAAATGAAGAAACACCAGGAACGATCTCATAGCTGATTCCAAGTCGATCCATCCGCCGCATTTGCTCAGCTGTTGAACCAAATATTGAGGGATCACCGGTGTGCACCCGAGCGACGTCGTGACCACTGTCGGCAGCTTCTTGAATCACGGTCATGATCTCATCGAGTGTCATCCCAGCTGAATTGAGTACCTTTGCATCACCACTCGCCATGGTGATAACCTCAGGGGGAACTAGCGACCCTGTATAGAGGACCACTGGGCAAGTGCTGATCAGCTTCTGACCTTTCACCGTGATTAGCTCTGGGTCTCCTGGCCCGGCTCCGATAATATATACCTTCATCTTAATCTCCTAGCAGCGCAGTACTGAATCTCTAACGATCTCCCAAACATCATCGGGAGTTTGCATGAGCCATTCAGCGTTGACCCTTTTTCCTTCAGCCTCTGAAGACTCTGTGACCAACCCCCAGAGTCTTTCACTGATAGAACCATTGCGGAATATCAAAAAGCGATCAACGATCTTCGATGGGAGAGAGCTATCTTCAGTTACCACTAGCTCGTAGTCATCATCGCAAATCACATCCTTACCGTTGGTTTGGATTTCAACAAAGGGGTGTTTGATTACATCTCGCTCAAGGGGAGGGTGAAACCCTCGATCCTCGAAAGAACAGGGTTCTTTGAGATCGCCGATAAGATAGGACTTCTCTTCTGTTCTAAGCAAGATCGCGCCAGCGATACGTCCGATCAACGCCATAATATTCTCCTACTATGATAAAGTCTCAGTGTTTAGGCCGAAGCCAGGCCGTTGTCCAGGGTTTGCAGTCCCGCTTTCCAAATCGTATTTATGGTGATACCCACGGGGAGTGACCATATAGCCTTCGTACATGTAGGTTTGGGTCGAACCTATTAGCACCGTGGTTAGCATCCCAATTTCATAGTCGATCATATGTTCGAGATCAGTTTTAACTACTTTTTGACGATGTCTGTAAGCGCTTTTAATAAGCGCTACTGGAGTCGTAGGGTCGCGGTATTGAGACACGATCTGTTGGGCGCGAACAATTTGCCGTTGGCGCCGGCCACTTGCGGGGTTATAGAGACCGATAACAAAATCTGACGAAGCTGCAGCTTCGATGCGACGCTCGATGATATCCCATGGTGTCAATAGATCACTAAGCGAGATCATGCAAGAGTCATGACCTAGAGGTGCTCCTACCAGGGATGCGCAGGCATTGAGCGCTGTCATGCCAGGGATCACTTGAATGTCAGGTGCATCACCCTGCTGCCAGCCTCGTTCCTTAAGGACTTCAAACATCAGAGTCGCCATGCCATATACCCCAGCATCTCCCGATGAGATAATAGCGACAACCTTACCATTCGCGGCTTCGTCAACTGCCATTCGAGCCCGACCAATTTCTTCGGTCATACCAGTTTGTACCTTATCCTTGCCTTTGATAAGCTTTCTCACGAGTAACATGTAGGTTTGATAGCCGACGACGAGATCAGCTTCCTCGATCGCTGCTAGGGCTGCTGGCGAAATATGCTCATGAGCACCAGGTCCGATACCCACAACATAGAGTTTGCCCATTTTGCTTTGCTCCATGCTAATTCCTTTTATCAAACGGGAGTCTACAGATAGCTAGAGTCATGTTCTTAGCGATGTTTGGCTCCGTATATTTTTGTTTACTGACAAGTAAACTCGTTGCACCTGATCGCTTGAGTGCTGCACCCTCCGCTACGGTTCGGCTGCCGGTATACTTCTTAACAAGTTCTGATGGGTTCTCGACGCCTTCCATATCGTCCAGTGCTTTCGGTTCGTAGGCGATCAAAGGCCAGTTGTAGCGTTTACCGAGCTCGACTAGACCCGGCTCATCGGCTTTGATACTGATGGTAGCTAACCCCTTTATTGACTTCCAGCTGAGCTTAAATTCTTTGAGGATCCCATGAATACCACGTTCTAGGAGTTCAAATGGAGTCCCTCTGTCGCAGCCAATACCTAGGATCAGGCTCTTAGGGCGGTAGACCACAGCATTTCTGTAGAGATATGGATATAAATTGGGGATATCCCGGTCCGATACGATGAGGTGCATATCAAACGTTTGTGCTGGTACATGATCTAGGCTATGACAGTAGTCTACTCCGGGTGGTAGCTTCTTATCGAGAGGCCAAAAATCTGGTTCACCTGTTTCTTGAACAATCAGTACCCGCTCTTCGTTGACAACCGCAGCACAACCACGGGTGACATTGTGATGATCGTCTTCCAAGACCCAGCCAAGCTTACGTCCCAAAATATCAACAGTAAGGGTTCCGATGGAATCCGAAGCGGTAGTGATCACGGCTTGATTGCCTAGAGCCTCAGCCACCCGACTCGTAAACTCATTGCCTCGCCCTACATGACCCGATAACAGACAAATCGTGAAACGATTGGCGTCATCAATACAAAGAACTGAGGGATCGGTTTTTTTATTCTGAAGCAGTGGTGCAATCATCCGAACCACTGCCCCGACGCTCACTACAAAAATATGGCAGTCATAAGCTGGGAAAGTTTCTCTAAGCAAAGGGCTGAAGGGAAGTGGTAGTTCCAAGCTGTCCGCTGGGGCTTGACCCATCAGTTTCTTCGAAACATATAGATCTGCCTCTGGAAAGGCGGCTTTGATGCGGGCAGCGGTTTTTAAGCCATGCTTTGTAATTCCATAGATTGCAAAAGGCTTCCGTAGGCTCAATGGACCCTCCCCTGAAGTATTCCAGCTCTTTCCTTTTTGTTTACTACGACCATTGAGAAGTAAACGCATTTGTCGTTCTTTAGCGACCTGAGGTCTCTGACAATACGCTCTTGATTGCTTGTTGCCCGCTCCACATAAACTGCCTTCTCTAGGAGTTGTTCGTCTTCGAGAACATTTATAACCTTGTCCATCACCGACCCAACCTTCATCAGCACCACAGAGTCAAAGTCCTGTAAGACTTTTTTCAAGTCCTCAGTTCCGTAAGTCGCAGGTAGCACTGCGACTCGCTCTTGACCATCCACTAGGGGAGTGCCGATGGCCGAAGGTACAGCACTGATCGATGACACAGCAGGGACAACTTCAATAGTAACTTCCGGCCAGTTTTCTCGGGCGTGATCGTAAAGGTAGATAAAGGTGCTATAGACCATGCAGTCGCCCTGAGTTAGGAAAGCCACATTTTTTCCCTGATCGAGGCGCTCACCAATCTCATCGAAGGCCGTTTGCCATGCTGGGACAAGAACATCGGGGTCTTTCGTCATAGGGAAAGTGAGAAATAGCTTCTCCTGATCGCCTCGATCTTCTAGGTTGGGTTCAGCAATCCGCCAAGCCAAGGATTTTGACCAAGGGTTTGGTCGGGGAATGGCTAAGACATCAACAGATTGTAAAACCTTAAGCGCACGCAAGGTGAGAAGGTCTGGAGCACCGGGCCCCACTCCGACCCCGTAGAGTTTGCCTTTCTGCATCTGCATTATGACTCTCCTTTGGTCACTGAAAACATGTGAATGGGATTGAGCGCTTCGTACTTGAGGTATTTGCCGGCCAATGGAACGCCCCTTGATACTTGAATCATGACCATTTCAGGTAGGATTCCGAGTTGCTGAAATGCTTGTCGAGCTTCGGCAACATTATCGAGGGTCACTGCATTCACAAGCAATCGCCCCTGCGGTTTTAGTCGCTCCATGCCTTTAGATATAATCTGTTGCAAGGAACCTTTGCTACCTCCAACAAATATAGCGTCTGGGTCAGGCAGCTTTTCGAAGCATTCTGGGGCACGATCTTCAAGCAAGTGAACGTTGTCTACTTGATGCGAAAATATATTCTCCTGGCAGAAAGGAATCCCCTGAGGATCACACTCTACGGCATAGACAAAGCCTTCAGGGCAGCACTTGGCTGCTTCGATGGCTACGGAGCCAGATCCGGCTCCGATGTCCCAGACCACATCGGCTTGCTGAATCTGGAGCTTGGCGAGCGTTAGCAATCTAACTTCACTTTTGGTGATCAAGCCTTTCCTAGGCATTCGTTTAGAAAATGCCTCCTCACTTTGAAAAGAAATCCCGGGTCTTGGCTGCCACGATGGAGGGCGCTCCATGATCAATACATTAAGTGGGCTAAAGCTAGGGTGTATTTCAAGGGCTCTAGTATGATCAAAGTGGGTGACTTTTTCATCAACTCCACCAAGGTTTTCACAGACCCAAAAAGCCCAAGCTTCATCTTTATAGTCTATTAGTCGGCGTGCAATCTGCTGGGGGGAACGGTCCTGATCTGTGAGAACAGCGACTTTTCGATGGCTTTGAACCTTATTGACGAACCCATCTAAGGGGCGACCATGGACGGAGAGAAACCGACAGTCCTGCCAGGGTTTGCCAATTTTTGCGAAGGCCAGCTGAACTGAACTAGGCGACGGAATGATGTCGATATTTTCGATTCCAATTCGCTTGATCAGCAAAGTGCCAATACCAAAAAATAGAGGGTCGCCAGACGCTAGAATACCAATGTTGTACTCATGACTCATCTCGTCGATATCGCTGGCAAGCTGCTTGAGGTTTTTTTTGATAACTATTTTTCGCGCAGGATGGTCGGGGAAGAAAGCTAGCTGTCGCTCTCCGCCAACCAGGATTTGGCAATCGATGCTTGCATTATAGGCACGACTGCTCAGACTTAGGCAACCATCATCACCGATGCCGATGAGTCGAATGGCTTTAAATTTAGCCATTTTCACGCTCCGCAGCCAAGAATAGCAAGGCATGGATAATAGCAACTGCGATGGTCGAACCACCCTTACGGCCTCGGGTGACAATATAGGGTACAGAAGACTCGATCACCTCGTCCTTGGACTCTACTGCGGAAACAAAGCCCACTGGAACTCCTATGATCAATGCTGGTCGTACGTTTAACTCTTCGATCAATCGGACTGTCTCTAGAAGGGCGGTAGGTGCATTGCCTACTGCAACTACAGCGCCGTCCAGTAGCCCCTGCCGATGAGCTTTCTGAATGGATTCTATGGCGCGGGTGGAGTTCTTCGCCTTAGCTTCGCGAATGACATCCTCATCTGAAATAAAGCTATAAACCTGGCAGCCATACTGCTTCAATCGGTTTTCGTTGAGACCGACTTGAATCATCTTTACATCGGCGATGATCGGGCACCCATTCTGTAGTGCCTTGATTCCTTGATCGATGGCATCACTTGAAATTTTGGTTAAAGCTTTGAACTCAAAGTCGGCAGTGGAGTGGATCACACGACGTACGACCTGCCATTGGTCGGGGCTAAAGTTATGTTCTCCAACTTCTGCATCAATGATACCAAAGCTACTCGTTTCGATGCTACGACCGAGTTCAGTCATCTGTCTCATATCTTTCATAAATCAAGTTCCTCCTGCTTGGCCCGTGCCAGAACTTCCCCGGTAAACGACACCATGGTGACATCAAACGTGATGAGTCCCCGAGCGAATTTGTGACACTTGTGAATGACTTCTTCGCAGATTCTCTGAGTTATATGGATAAGACCTGAGGCTTCGCAAATTTCAAGGACGTGGCGCGCCGTGTTACCTTTGCGAATTTGATCACAGATCTCCTGAGATGCACCGATGTCCGCAGCAAGTTCGGCAAGCATTAGCATATTAACTTCACTTGCTGAAGCATGAGTCATCATTCTTCCGTCAGCCATCTTAGAAAGCTTACCCATCATTCCTACAATATAGATTCGTTTTCTCTTCTGGCGTATGCTATTGCGAATGCCGATTCCAATATAGTCGCCCACCTGGATAAATCCTGATTCACCAATAGAGGGTAGGAGCTTCATTGCGTATTGCTCCGATCGTCCCCCTGTAGTGAATACGACGGAAGGCTCTCCTTCACTGGCAGCTAGTGCGATACTTTGTACAACGCTAGCGATGAAGGCAGCTGTTGAATAGGGCAAGACGATGCCGGTGGTGCCTAGTATGCTGATGCCACCCATAAGCCCGAGTCGCGCATTGATGGTTTTCTTCGCTCGTTCTTCACCATCTGGGACTGTGATTTTGATAGTCGCGCCACAGTATGGCCCATCCTCCAGCTCCTCTTGGACCATAGCCGTGATGTTCTGTCTTGGTACTGGGTTGATGGCTGGGCCACCGACCTCAAGCCCCAAGCCAGGCTTGGTCACTTGCGCAACTCCTATACCTCCCTGCAAAGCGACCCCTGGTTCTTGGTTAAGCTCGACTTCAGCGATGATCTCTGCTCCATGGGTGCAGTCTGGGTCGTCACCGCCGTCCTTGATGATGCTGCAACGGGCTATGTTGCCCTCAATCTCGCAGCGGTGAAGTAAAAACTCCACGCGTTCGCCATTGGGGATGGTTGCTATGATATGGTTTAGTCTCTCACCATAAAGAAGCGCACGGGTGGCAGCCTTGGCTGCTGCGGCTGCGCAGGCTCCAGTAGTGTATCCAGTGCGTAGTCCTTTGTCAGGGCCAGACTTATTGATGGCATGTTGCATCGCCATGAAAGAAACCTAAGGCTTTGCTGGTTTATTGAAAAATATTTCCATACTGATCTGCTCTTCTGTGACGCCCAATGAGATAAGTTTATCTTTAATAGTCAAAACCATATGGCCATCGCCAACTAGATAGTAGTGAGTACCTGCTTCCCTATGGATATGATTGGCAATCTCTTGTGCTTGACCCTGCCGCTCTTCATCATTGATTTCAGCAATCGACTGGATCGTCACGTCACCTAGCCCTTCTGGTAGAGTTTCAAGGACAAAGTTATCGCTTAAAAACTGATTTGTTTCGGGCCTGAACCAGAAAAGCTTGCTCTTACTAAGGTAAGGTTGAATCTCATTGCTGGTAACGAGCCCCAGTGCTGCAGAGATGCCGGTGTCAGTCGCAATAATTTGGTGGTGACTATGATCCTTCTGTAAAGTTAGTTTGCCCCATGGTCCTGAGAAAGGAACCTCGTCGCCGACCACTAGCTTATTAATAAACTGAGAGCCAACTCCATCTTTGAGCTGAAGGGCTGAGAGGAGAACGTTATCTCCCTCTTTCTTTATGATTGAGTAGGCTCGTTTCGCAGTCTTTTCAGGAGCAATCTCGATACCTGAATTAACGATGATGTACTTGCCCCCTGCATAGGAAAACTCAGTTTCGTTATTGAGCCTGAGGTTTACTAGTTGACAGCGATCGTTTATTTTTACTGTATTCGTAACAAGTGCAGATTTAGATTTTGCCACCAGTTTTCTCCTAATAAGGTTTTAAGCCAACTACTAGTTCGCTGGATAAATTTCGTGCATGAAGTCATGCATCTCTTCCAGGTCTTCATATAGTCGCTTGACGCTTTCCATTTGATTTCTTAAATCCAGCTCGACCTTTTTGGTCATTACCAGCAAAGATCGGTAATAGGGCAGTTTCTTGTCGTTGGCACTCATCTGAGACACCTTTTCTTCTAGCAGAGTTAAGCTGCTCTCAAAGTATTGTTGCAACTCGCCCATGGTCGCAGCTTCAGTGAGGGATTTTAGGGGCCCGTGATCGAGACCTATAGGCCCTAGTTCTTCAAGTTCATGCTGTTTTTCGGCCTCGTTGTCGATTCCAATAACATTCATCATCCCCAGCCTGAGGGCAGCGATTTCATGACAAGCCATTTGCTTCTCCTATTGCATAATATTGTCGACTTTTTCAGCGACAAGTTGATCATTGAGTAGATGCTCGCAAACAAGTCGTTCAGCACTTGCCTCGTCTAGCTCGCGATACCAAATTCCGTCGGGATAGACAGCCACTGTTGGTCCCTCTCCGCAGCGCCCCATACAGGAGGTCCGCGTGACTTTATAGTCTTTGAAGACTTTTTTATCTTTAAGTGTTCTTTGCAGGCGTCGGAGCACTCGCAAAGCGCCCTTGTCAGCACAATCATTATTGGTGCACACCAGCACATGCTTTTTCATCGGTGTGTGTGCATGGCTATGGGGCATGGCTTGATTGTGGGTGATCGTGTGCCTTAAAGACCAAAGCAGAGACTTTAATCCACCCACTTGCTCACTCAATTTGCCGAGCGGCGCTCGATAGTGACAGGTGACACAATCTAGGTTCGGGCGTTGTTCATCAGCTTCTCGTACTCGCCTCTCAACAAGGTCCACAAGATGTCGATCGACTCCGATATAGGACAGCATCGAAACCTTAATCCAAGGAGACTTCTCTTGTACCTCCCGAATCATAGCATCGATGCGATTCATAAGGACTCCCGTAAACAGGAAATAGGGAATCACGAAGACTCGTCGCGGCCTCATTCGAGCAACGTAGTCCAGAGTCTCAGCCAGACGAGGAGATGTGATGCCCACGAAGCAAGGGAATACCCGATAGAGCTTCGCTCCTTCACCAATCAATCTCACCAGCTTGAAAAAGTTGCTGTTGGCGTCTGGATCACTAGAACCACGCCCCACGACAATCACAGCTGCATCCGCATCATCCTTTTGAATAGCCTCAGTCACCCGATCGTAGAAAAGGTTGACCATCTCCTGCTCGACCCCAAGTGCAGGTGTGACGATATATTTAGTTTTCGGGTTCAAGCTAACTAGTTTGGCAATGGCCAAAGGAATGTCGTTCTTTACATGGCCTGCCATAAATAGGCTAATCGGCACTACTGTGATCTTGTCGTACTGCATACTTAGGTCAGATAATGCTTTGACAAACGACGGGGCTGCGAGCTCTACATAGCCGTGGAATATAGGAAGCTCACCTTCAAAGCGAAGGCGCACCTGCTCCACGAGTTGTTCAAACTCTCGATTCGCGTCAGAATTGCGACTGCCATGACCAATGAGAAGGACTGCGTGATTCAATTGTGACCCCATATGCGCAATGGGGTCGTATATGTATATAGCTCTGCCATCCAAACGGCTCCCATACCCCGAGGAATTGTTTGGTAAGCTAGACCGAATTGTCTAGCAGCAGCTTTAGGCAGGTCTCCTGGCTTCGAACTCTCGAATGCTATACTCGTTGGTGCTTGAGGCCTTCCCAGGATGAAACCCAGTGGCAGAAAACAAGCGCCTTGTTCGTTACAGTGGCGGGACCGCGCCGGACTTACACCGACTTCCCTATTATGTCTTTACAACAAGAACCTAAAGTGCCTTTATATTGCTTCGCGGTTAAAGCACGGAAACCATAGGGTGTCAACGAAAATTCCCAAAGGCTCCTAGCACCAAAGTAGGCAGAGGGGCCAGCAACTGTCACAAAATATGAAGCTTTATTAATTTGTCTTAGGGTGAGTATGAGATCTAACAAGAGATGTATGATTGGGGTTCAATCACTTGAAAGGCCCCTAGGATCGACGACTAAAAAGATAATTTTCTTTTTCTTGGGGGCGATGCTGATGGGCTGCAATCATCTATTCTATTATCCAGATAATCATGTCTACTTCAATCCTGAAACATCACCTTTGAAATTTGAGTCAGGGTTTATTAAAACTGATGATGGAGAACAGATTCACTACTGGGACTTTGCTCCCCAACCCGATTCCTATAGGGGGACCATCCTTCACTTCCACGGCAACGCGCAAAATATGTCCTCTCATATGTTCTTTGTAGTGTGGCTCATAGAGTTTGGCTATCGAGTTGTAACGTTTGATTATCGTGGGTATGGTCAATCGTCTGGTCACCCGAGTCCTGCTGGTCTAGTTAAAGACGGGCAGGCCATGATTCGCTGGCTATGCAAGAATGCTCGTAGTCCTCTTACGGTCATTGGCCAGAGCTTGGGTGGGGCGGTTGCAATGCCAAGTATTACGAGTGTTGAGAGTCATTGCATCCAGAATCTAGTGCTAGAAAGTACCTTTGCTTCATATAGAGATATGGCCCGAGATAAACTGGCAAGTTTCTTCCTTACTTGGCCTTTTCAGTATCCATTATCACTATTAGTGAATGATGATTGGGCTGCAATTCATACGATCCATGAAATTGAAGTGCCAACCCTGGTGATCCATGGTGAATCAGATCCTGTTGTGCCTTTCAAGTTTGGCCAAGAAATTTTTGATCGCCTGACTATGGCGGAGAAGGAGATATGGCCTATGCCGGAAGCTGGCCACACCGAGGCCTTTGTTCCTGATAGCCCCGTACGCTCAAGACTCATAGACTACCTCAGCCAATGGCCGAAAAGCGGAATGTAAAGCGAACGATTCCTGCATCGAACCGAAGCTCGAAAAACTTTTACAAACCTACGATATAGCCCGTCCCCCCAGGGATTCATATCCAAAAAATCCAGTAAAACCAAGCATTCGACGCCGAGTACAATGCAATTGTAAACGGCCTTTTACTTTAATTGCGAACGAGGCTGCAGAAATTTATTTGCAATTATGCTGACGCGATGTCACAAGGCTAGAGAAATTCAGTTCCTTAAATTGACTGTTCAGTAGATCTATACTGTGGAGGTCCTTATGAAATTACTTATGCTTGTCTTGCTGACTCTTGCTTCCGTTGAGCCTGTCATGGCAAGAACCTACTGGACAAAAGATTTGCTCATCGACTCGATTGTTCTGGGTCGCGTGGATATCGCACTAAACTCTAAATCAGAAGCCTATCTGCCTACCTATGGAATGTTTCTCTATACTGATGGTAGCGATACGAGGCTTAATAAGTCATGCGATCTAACCCACCGTGATGGTGTGTATTTGTTGGACGCTCCTGCACCTTTTCGCAACCATCTGTTTAGTTTGCTATTTAGTAGTCACAACTTGAAAGTTCCCGTTCAGCTTGAAACGTCTGATATAGATCTCTGTGCTCCAGCGTCTGTAGCAGGAAGGAAAGTTGCGCGTGTTACAGGTGTTCGTTTGAGTTCTCAGTCATTGGAGGAAGAACGATGACAGGATTTAATGGATTCTTGGCACTGGCCTTGTCAATTGGTTCGTTAACAGCGTTCGGTCAATCGATCTGGACCGATAAGTCATTGATCGTAGGGGTCGAGATGAAAAAGTCGCTTCAGTTATCGAAGTACCGTGATCCGAAAATAAAGGATGCTTGGATCGAGTCAAGCCCTGGCTACATCGTAGTCCAGGTAAGGAAGGTTGATCGTAAGCTTCATCGCAGTTGCTATCGTAGCAATGCAAGGAACTCTTATCTGCTGACAGTGGATGAATCAAAAAGAGAGCAACTTGTTCCCATGCTGCTGTCAGCAATGTTTCATAGAGAGAAGGTTCGTCTACAGATCAGCGAATATAGCTGCAGTGAAAGTAACACTTGGGCTGAAGTAGAAGGTGTTTCGTTTGGAAAAGTAGAACCCTGATAAAGAGCTAAAGACTAGGACGGTCGGCGATGCGAGTATCGAGCCTTTTGGCGACAGGTATTCGTTAACTATAGGAACCTTAACGGGATACGGAGGGTTATAGGATGAAGGTGCTTTTCGGAATTGGACTAGGTTTAGGGTTGTGGGCTTCTGGTGCGGCTGCTAGCTCACAAACACCAACTTTAGGGCAGTCATGCCCAGGGTTTCGAGCGGTCGAAAATATGGGAGCTGTCTATTTTACTGAGGATTGCGAGACTGTCTTTGCTGGTCCACCTGAACTTGGTGTTGCAGAGCTTACAGGTTTTTTCCCTCATATCGGCAAGATGAGTCAATGCTCTCGATTGGATCGTCATGATACCCTGATTGATAGCCTAAACCAAAGGCTAACTGACTTGATTTTAGAGGGAGATTTTGATAGCGAAAAGATTGCTACCATTGAGAGGCAAATCGAACGGCTATCTATCTTGGGCGAAGAACCAGCAGTTGATCTAGGCTTTATCCTGAAATATGACTGGAACAAGCTTCTCGATAGAATTGCGGACGAAAACCCGGGCTTTAGAGTACAAAGTGCAAGCATATCTGATGGTCAGCTATCGGTGTCTAGTCAGGCCTTGTCTCGTGTCGCTGCTACATCGCTTCAGGAGCACAAGATTCCATTTAACGGTAGTGCCAGTGTACATCTCCAACTCAACTTGAGAGAGCTTTGCTCGTCATTCGATGATCAAGGCAATCTACGGGACGGGCTCTCCGAAAAAGACTATTTTGCCAAGATTGCTCCTAACGTCGTTCTAACAACGAAGGTTTTCACTCCACTGGGTTGGACAGCTAGCTTCAAAAAGAAAGAATTTATCCAACGGATGGAATTTGACTTGGAAGCTGAAGTCGCTTTTTGGAAAGGTAAGCATGAGGACCTGCTGATCAACAGTCATAAGTCTGAGCATTTTTCGTTTGAAGTCTTGGGCCATAATCCCGACAGTAGTATTATTATTGGAGGCGACAACCCAAAAACGTATGTTGATATCATGCTTGAAGTTAAAGCGAACTTCATGTCTCGCATGGCTGATGAGTTTGATTGTAGCAAGAATCTTGACGCCTTCCCGCAGAAGAAATTGATTTGTCAGGATATCGCTATAAACAAAGACCTAGAGCCAGACAATCCTTCAGATGATGAAGACCGCAGAGAGGCCTTGGAATCTCTGAAGGAAGCTGTAAGTGATCGGTTCTGCGGCGATGATGATGTCTCTTCTTGCCAAAAAGGAGAGCTGGTGTCGAGTGTCCTAGGACTGATTGACTTTGTGAGTGTCTCGCAGAAGATCACCTTTGATGTTTCTGGAGAGCTGACAGAATCCATCGAATTGGGTCAGTATATCAATCGTGAAAGTACGATGACATTTCAGCTTAAATAGATTTCAAGAGCCCTAGAACATTGGACTAGGGCTCTACTGAAGGGTAGCTATGAAGTATGCAGTGACATTGATGATCGTCTTCTTGGGCGGACTTGGTATTGGCAAGTATAGTGATTTTCTATCAGTTCAACGTGAAAGTAGAGAAGTATCTATGGCCAATAAGCTTTCTCCAGAGGTACCGACAAAGATTGATCGCAGTGCTTCAACGTCGTTGCAAACTTTATCTATAGAGCTTGCTAAAGTTGATCAGCAGGCAATCGAGCAGGGCTTGGTTGAAAAGCTAAACAGGCAGGACTTGCCTCAGGCAGAGCGAGAGAGGTTGGAATCCCTTTTGAAGCTACAAACCAGACTGAGGCTTTCCTATATCGAAGCTCTTATGAACGAGATGTCGGAGCCTTAACATGAATTATCTATCAGTTTTAGCAATATGGATTTTCAGTACAGTCGGTTGGTCAAAAGCGCCTCATGAAGGGCTAAGTTGCCCGCATAAAGCTGTCGATCGCCAATCCCGAATCCTTTTTTCGAAAGATTGTAGCACCGCATGGGTCGCTCCTCCGAGTCATGGGAAAATGCGCATTGAAAGTACTCAAGCGATGGTGGAACTGAACTCTCAATGCCAGGTTCTAGAACGTTCTCGCAACTTAAGGGAGGCGTTGCTACAATTGGGCACATCCGTACTAGACTTCAGCAAGGTTTCTTGGCTCATAGAAAACGATTCTAAAACCCGTGAAACACCGGCTTTGATAGTAAACGTCAATTTAGAACTCGGTTGGGATCGGTTGATAAGCGATTTTAAACAGGCTAATCCGGGGTACAGTGTCCATAGACTGGATTTGCAAAACAAGCCACTTGAGAACGACAAGCTAGCATCTTACTCAAGTGTTTTTCGAGGTGGACATCGGCAGCACTATTTCTTAAGCCTAGGTGAGGTATGTGGTCACTACGATTCTCACTCTAAGCAGCTGGACCTCGATAGTCTTAACGTAGCAGGAGTTACAGTCCCTTACAATTATTCGGTGCATCGGACACTTCGCTATCGCGCTGAATTGAGAATTCGAGACCTTTTTAAGTATATTGATAGTGTTGTCCAAGTTAAAATTTTCTTTATAACCTTCCATGCTAGACATTTATGGACCTTCGATAGCGATCACGAACGATTTAAATTTGAAGTTTTGGAGACTGGCCCTCACATCGACCGTGATTATATCCAGTCTGTGGTAGAAGCAACGAAGGTACGCCTAGGCAAGCGAGTTATCGAACACGGGCGTTGGTACCGATCATTCTCGAATCCTGATGCAGACACTACTGAAGATTTGGCGCAACTGCTCGGCGCACGGAGCCAAGTCGGGCGGGCACTGGATAGTTTGATGTCACAGGAAGTCTGTGGTGGACGCTGCGGTCAAACCCTAGGATTGCTGAGCGCGATCCAAAGTCTGCTGTCTATTGGTATTGCAGCAAATGATCTTGAGTATCTGCAAAACCTGACGTTTAAAGAATATGGCGACGAAAACCAAGTTCACGATCGAGAGCATTATGTTGTATTTACACAGAATAGCGAGTAATCACTTTTTGCTCGGCATGTTAGTTGTTCTTCTCGCTACGCCTCTGCGAGGGGAGGCTAATATTTATGAACGGCAGAGTCCTTTCTCCAGTTGGGAGGTGTTAGTCTACCAAAGCTCGGAGTATAAAGATTATCTGATACGAGAGAAGCAACCGATCTACTATTGGGGAGGCTCGACTCTTTTGATGTCAAAGCCAAGGTCTTTCCTGATTCGAGAGAAGAATCGTAGCTTCACCTACGAAAGGATGAGATCTTACTACTATAAGAGGTCCTGGACTCCACTCGATATCCGGATTTTGGATGGTCACCTCGATCGCGATACCACAACCGACCTAATGGTGCCCTTAGAGGGGGGACGCATTCTGCTCCTACTTAGCCAAGGGGGGCGGAATCCCGAGATCATTGATCACCAAAGTCTGGGTCTCGCAGCGCAAATAAAAAGAGACCAAATGCATCTCTTCGATGTCAATGGCGATGGGCGGCAGGAACTAGTGCTAAAGCGAGGGGGAGGGCTCAACGATTTATATTCTGTTCACAAGGACGGCCGCTGGCAACGAGCCAGGCCAATGGCAGTTCAAGAGGAAGAAAAAGCAGCCTATAAAGATCTGTGTGGCTATGCCATCGAGCACCCAGAGCGATCTCCCGGACTGAAGTTCAGCAGGGCGTGTCAGTACGCATTCGTGATTCCGACACTAGAGATGTCCCTTGAAAGTCAAGGTCATGAAAGGCCTGAAGAATGTACTCAGTGGGACGAGTTGCGGAATCAAGTAAAGCAGCTAAGCTCCGATGCTTCTATGTTCGATAATGCTGCTTACATGGGGCAGGTGCTCAAGGAAATGGAGCACTTAGCAAAGCAGCCATCAATTCAGCAAGCTTATACCTTGAAAGTTTCTCGTCAGCACGCAACGTCAGATTACAAGGAGTTGAATCCAGATTTGTCTATTGAGTGGCGCCCTCTGGAAATTGAGTCCTTTGAACTTGGGGTCGGGGATGAACCTCTATTATCCCTCGAAGCTGATAGCAACACATGGACCATCTATCAGGCCTTGAGTCTTGAAGAAGCCTGTCACGAAGATTATAAGCCAGGCTTGAACCTGCTAGCCAACTATAGCAGCCTAGCATCAAGAGCGGTGAATGCTCGGCTTACCATGCATGCTGATATCAGGGGGAAGTTCAAAAATATTGGCTTGTCCTCACTGGCAACTTTGATCTGGGATATCAATGTGGATCATGCAATCGACCTAGAGTACAGCTTCTCAGTGGAAGACGAAGATGACGCCTTTGGTTTGCTAGAACGCCGTGCTGTCAAGGAAGCTGCATTGCGCGCTTTGGTGGCAAAGAGCGAATCTTATCCCACGGAAGACCTAGTAGACTCAAGTGTCTCTCCCGAATACTACTTCAACGGATGTTTCTGGGAGTCTTCAGCTCCTTGTATTGGTAGCTACTGGCAAACTGAGGCCCTGAATGCAAACTCTGAAGGTTTAACCTTGGCATATGCCCCACGAGATGGGCGGCAAAGGATTTTTGAGTACCAGTTGCTAGATGTTTACCCGAAAAAGCAGTCCTTGGTGGGTCTGCATCTTAAACCGCGATCGAAACTGAATGATAGTGACGAGCAGGGTGAGAAGGCCGGGGATGAGGATGATTTAATCTCAAGCAATCCTCATTCAGGAGGCGGTGAGGGCCTTGTAAAAGAAGACTTCAGAACCCACCGCAGACTCAGGCGCATAGGATTCTCTGAACTAGAGCACTTGGATAGCCTAAAGATAAATACTAGTATGAAGTCAGCGCCGAGCTTAAGGCGGGATTGTGGTTCCATCGATCAAAACCCAGATTCCGATGATGTGATTTACTTTGATAGCGATTGCCAGACTGCCTATATCACACCCCCAAATCATGGAACTCTTGTCATTCACGACACCGTTTCACACCTCAATATGGACCTTTGTGGTGACTTTCGGCAACTGCAGCTGCGAAAGCATCAATGGCAATTGAGTCGAATGGATCAAATTCAAAACCTCGACACCGAAGAATCATTTAAGGAGTGGCAAGACCTAAGCTCGGTTGTGGAAAGTGAAATTCATACGCTTGAGAGAACCTATCATCAGCTCAGGGGTCGTGAGATTAACTTCCATATCGTTCAAGACTTCGAGTCACACTTAGAACACTATCGGTCAAGGAACCCCTGGTTTCAGTGGCATGTGGTACCTTTGTCTGGCCAAGAGGTACATCTGGGAATTAAGGATCATCTGGAAAGTATCGCCATCGACTATGATATGCAGTTTGGATCTCAAAGATATCACATGTTGAACGTCCAAGCTCATTTAGGTTTACCTATGTCTTGCGCCTTGGGTGAAGATCGTGAAGCCCTTACAGCTCTGCTAATGCCAAGGATTGACCACCACTATGCTGTCTCAGGAGAGGTCGATTATCAGGCGTCGTTGAACGTCAAGAGATTATTTGATCATCTTTGGTGGAAGTTCGATCTGGACTTTTTCTTTATTTCGATCAGAGCTAATTTGTCTCGCTCAAAAGATGATGTGTTCGATGTTTTTCAGTTTAGCCTTGAAGACTCATCGCTGAGTCTTGAGCAGGATGATATTAATCGTCTCAGGATTGAAGTGGGTCGGAGTATGCTAACGGAGCTTGGTCAAAGCTATGATCGATTGTTTAGAAAGGTATTTCAATCAAAGATAGACTTTTCATCGCGAGAACCAAAAATTCCAGATCAACTTATCCGTGAGGTGACTGAGCAATTAATCTGTCGAGGTGATCACGTTGCAGGCGGGTTTAGCGCAGTATTTGATAGCTTTGCCGAGGAGATGGACTGTTTGCCCTTGCATCTTCTGTATGGCTTGAAAGCAACATCTGATATTGGGGGAACGATACGAGATTTTGAAATTCAAACAGAGTTTCAAATCAAGAGATCTGAAACCCGTACCCTGTCGTTGCCACGGGTTTACCGTGCAAGCGATTTTGAAATGGTGGAGTGATTCCATGAATAAAAAAGGCTTACTTCTTTTGGCTATTCTCATTTCGGCCCCAGGATACTCCTGCCCAGAGGGTTATGTCGATATCAATGAAGACTTTTGCTTAATGAGCATGGAGGCCCGAAAGGGCAGTCAGGGACTTGCAGTAGCAGATGAGCAATTGGGGTTGTGGAGTCAAGCAAGCCTCGATGATGCAAAACGTGGATGTGAGGCTAATGGCCCTCGTTTTGGATTGGTGAACAATCAACAGTGGCAGATAGTCGCTCGTCTGATTGAGCAGGATTCAAGAAACTGGCAAGGGGAAAGGCTTCATCAAGGGAACCATCGTCGGAGCCAAGGAGGGGCCACTGGACAACTAGACCGAGAAAGTCAAATACGACGCTTTCACTTTACAGGGGGAGATAAGGTCGTCTGGGATTTTTCAGGGAATTTGTGGGAGAGGGTTAATACAGAGAAACCTCTTGAGTCGCTCAAACCGGGACATTTCTTTGCTTATCAGTTACCCCGTATCGAACTAATCCGACAATTTGGTCCTCACAAAGATTATCGATCCTCTGATGCGCGGTCGCTCGGAAAGGTTTGGTTGGTGCATCCGGCCGAAGCGGCTGAAGAACAGAAACTTAGCCTGATACGAGGGGGAGCTTGGGATAGTGGTGAGGACTCTGGGATATTTGCCGCGTCATTGATTTTAAGTGCAGATGAAGCCGCCCAGCAAGTGGGGTTCCGCTGCGTTTGGTATAAACGATAGGAGGTGTCCCATGAACTTAAAGATCGCTGTTTTTTTTCTTGCGCCAATATTGAGTCAATCAGTGTTGGGTCAGCCAGTGTTGGGTCAGCAGTGCCCCGACTTCAAGTCAATCTCATCGTCAGAGAATGTTTTTTTTGATGAGTCGTGCTCGGAGGCTTACGTAAGTCCTCATCGCGACAGACGTTTTAACTTGAAGGGGGTTCGAAAAGAGATTGGAGAGTGTAATTTCTATTCTCTAATGAAAGATCGAGAGAAAAAAATCGAGACTGACATCGAAGGTCTTTTACGACAAGTTCGCGATAATCCAGACCCTGGAATAAGCCTGGCTATAGCTGAAAAAACCGAGGCTCTGAAAAGTCTCAAGGAGATTTCAGCCAAGCTAGCAGATAGGAACGGTCTTGAAATCGAGTTCATCATCGATAACCAACCACCCTTTGAAGTGATTGACAATCTTGGAATCGAAAACCCCGACTTTCAAATCCTGCCTCTATATCCTCTCCATAGCCTTGCCCACTTTGACCAGAACCGTATCTCATTTGACTTAAGTTTGCCGACCTCGTTTCACACCTATAGCGGAGCAACTCTTGGAACAGCCCACTATAAGCTATCTGAGGTATGCCCGCGAGTTAAGAATGGAGAGTTATCGGATGACGATGCCAAGAGGATATTTTCGGAGATTATCAATGTAAATCATGTCTTTGGCTTCTATAGCCCAATTTCATATCGAGCTCGGTTTAGGGCGAAGCGCTTGATTCGTGATCTAAGAACAAATTTTACCAGTTCATTAGGATTCTGGTCGATGTCTGAATTTATCGGTTTTTATAGCGACAGCTACTTTGAATTTGAAGTTCTGGAGCGCCACCCGGCTCGGTCAGATAAGTTCTATCTCGAAATTATGAAGCAGGTGAGGCTCGATTTTCTTAGCCAGTTCGCGCAAGAGTCTCAGCTAAATATCCTGGATTCCCCAGGAGGTATTCAGCCACCAGCCCCACACCCTAAGGATTTAGACTCAATCCACCAGCTTGAACAAGCTATGACTCAGGCATTTTGTGACAAGAGTGACGATTCCAGCTGTATTCGGGCCAAAACTACCAGTTTTTTGCTTAAGAGACTGCTTCAGTTCAACGGGAGGTCTTATATCCTGAATAGTACTCAACGCTACGACTCAGAGCATGTTGTTTCTATAGGCGAAGAAATCGAAGTAAAGACTGGCACCATATATTATTAGGAGTAGGTATGAGGTACTATCTATGGTTGTTGGCTTTGTTATGGCCCACTGAAGCTTTACTTAGCAACGTTTACCCTGTGTTAGGAAAGCATTGCCATGGTTTTAAGGGCAGCCGCGAAGTCTTTTTTAGTCAGGATTGCAAAACTGCTTTTGTTCTTCCCTTAAAGGAAGGGGACTTAGAGGTTTTTCGAGTTGATCCCGGGCTAGTCACTTTAGAAAGCTGTCAAGAAGCGAGAGAGCTTCGACAATCGAGGGATGAACTTGAAGCGGAGCTTGATAGCTATCTTGGGCAATCCAATTGGGAATCCTGGGATTACGAGTTCATCGAGAGCATGAGCTTCTTAATAGACCAAAAAGATTCTCGGCTTAAGGAGGGACCTCATGTGAAAGTTCTCATCAAGCTTTCAACGCCGGGATGGACCGAGCACGTGAAGGAACTTGGTAGACAGAATCCAAGGCGCTTTGAAGTTACAAAACTGCCCATAGAAACCGCGAGCCTATTGATTTCCAGCAACAGCCCTCTGACAGTTCCAGGCGCCAGTGACGGACTTATATTTCATGATCAGGCCTTGGGAAACATACTGATTCCTTGGGAGCAATCTTGTCAGCTATTAGGTGATGATGGTCAATTCAATGACAATGGGATCAAATCCTATCTAGAGACTGTTTCAGTTAATCTTGCCTACGAATATAGCCTGATCACACAAGTCGCTTGGAGTGCGTCCTTCAAGCTAAGAAGTTTTCTACAAAGGGTCGATCAGAGCAGTCACGTTGAGGCATGGTTTTGGAAGGCGAAGCATAGCATTGCTAGAATTCGTAATTATTTTGATCAGAGTTTTCAATTTAAAGTCGAAAGGGCAAGCCCGGGTCTCATAGCAGGGCTGGCTGCTAACACCTTTTGGAGCCAAGCACTTAAAGAAAGTAAAGCTAGGCTTATGGAGCAGGTCTGGGCGCAGCTCGATTGTAGACAAGTTTCAGCCGATCAAAGTATATACTATTGTCAGCGGCTCCAGCAATTGGTTGATCTCGATGGCGAGCGTTACCCGAACGCCCTTGGTAGCGACGTGTTTAAAGATGGACTATGTCCAGAGCAATCAGACTGTGAATCAATCGACAATCTAATGCGATTGATCAGTTTGGCTTCCTATCGCCACGAGCATTCGGTGGAGCTTAACCTGTCAGCGGAGGAAAGTATCCGTTTTCTCGAAGGCGTTAGATTCACCCGTACGGTTGGGTTTCGGATACTGCCCGGGAGAGATTGATAATAGAGCATGACCCTTTTGAGTGATCTTTTGCCTATACGCAGGCCTTGCTCGGCATGCTACTGACGAATTGCCTTTGCTTAAGTTGTTGAAATATCTGTATGAAGTATCTGTGGTTCGACTTTACCTCCTCGATTCCCGATCCGTAGATAGGATCAATACGACCAACAATTCGAGGAGAGCGGTCATCGAGATGTACTCGAAAAATATGATTTACTTCGTCCTTTTCCTAGCATCCCTGGGCTGTCAGGCTGAGAACCAAGATGAACCAGGATTTACGAGCCTGAATACGGAGTCGACGGTAACCGTACCTGGCCCCTTGAATCAGGATGCGGTATCTCAGGAAGAGGCGGCGGTAGAAATTATTCAGGAAGAGGTTTACGAAGTCATTCCTGGCTCTGAGCAAGTTGCTTACCTTGCGTTTTCAAGTTGTTTAGACGTACAAGAAAAGATTGCTGAGGCGCCATCTGGAGTTTATCGGCTTTTCTATCAAGACGAACTTGGCGAACAACAGTTTCTCGATGCTTACTGTGATATGACCGAGGAAGGTGGTGGCTGGACCATGATATTGAACTATGTTCACCAGGGAGCCACGAATCCACCGCTGACCACCAGGACTGATAGCATGCCTATGCTAAATTCAAGTCAGCTTGGTGACGACGAGCAGAATTCAGCTTTTTGGGGACATATTGCACCCTCGCTACTATCGATGTTCAATTTCACAGAGCTTCGCTTTTTTTGTCGAACTAACGATCACAATCGAGTTCTTCACTTTAAAACCGATTTAGCAACATGCTTAGACTATGGTCGTAAAGGCGCCGGTAGCTGTAATGGTGTCGAAGGGAGCTTTATAGCCCTGACCGGTCATACAACGAACTTACCGGGCCTCAATACGGGTGGTGATGGGGAGCGCTTAGACCGGGCACTCACTGAAACCACCTTCCGTGGCAACAATAACTTATCTCATTGGTCCATTGGTTCCAGCCTGGATAGTAACGATTGGGAATGCGATAACGATCCAGATAATGAAATGTTTCATACCATCCACCGCATGTGGTTCCGCTAGGCCTGAGTTGGAGGTTCGTTGCTCAGATTTAGTGAGCCAAAAACACATATCTTAATGACGAAATTTTTACTTGGGAAAAAAGGTCTCTGTTTGGTACCTTGCAGGCAATACCTATTACAACGGAGACTTCAATCGATGAAAACCGTGAAGCGGTGGTTGCTGTTACGAATATCATTTTTTCTTTGCTGGCTGTTTCACAAGAGCTATCGCTATGAACTTGTCCAAAGCTATAATTTCGATCGAGCGAAGGCCTTAACCTCGAAGCAGAACTACGCGATTGCCTCCTGGCACAACAACTGCTTCGCTGGGATTCTTTCTCACGCTAAGCATAAGATCTGTCTTCTTGTGAGCCGCTCCTTCGATGGAGAATTCGTCGCTTTCCTGGCTCGAATGATAGGCATGACAAGCGTTCGAGGTTCATCCTCTCGGGGAGGAAAAGAAGCTTTGAAGGGTCTTATTGATGAAGTTAATAAGGGCTGGTCTGCGGCCATCACAGTTGATGGACCCCGTGGCCCTGTGAAAGTCGTCAAGTCAGGAATTATCACCCTTGCATCCCGAACGGGAACCCCGATTCAGCCTCTTTGCACCGTGGGTGAAAAACAATGGGTCTTGCACAAGAGCTGGGATCAGTTCCGTATTCCAAAACCATTTAGTAGGGTGGCAGTAGTCTATGGCGAGCCTTTGATGGTACCTCGGGATCTTAACGATCAAGAGTTCGAATCTGTAAGAAGGCAGGTTCATGAGTCTTTGGAAGATCTCGAAAGAGTGGCTGATGATTATTTTGCTGCGAGCCAAAAGCAGCCAGTCCCCGCTAAGCAACAGAGTGCTTAGGTCGTGGGAGCCGCTCAGGTAGCCGTTTCCGTCTGCGTGAGTAAGCTGTCTAAGGATTAGCCAACCTGATCAATCTTGGGAAATAGCTCTTTCTTTTTCGCTTTTAATTCCTTCCACTTAGCCTTTACTTGCGAATAGGCCTCTTTGGAGTCGATTTTCCCACCGGCTTCGAGGGCACAAATAATGCCAATTTCGTGGGCGAACTCCTGGAGATACTCATTGAGTAAGGAATGTGGACTTTCTAAGGACATATCTGCCTCCCTCAAAAAAAACTGATTCGTGTAGAATAGGATAGCATCACTGAAGTGATGATAGAACTGTAAACAGTGTTCAGTCCTTGGGCACCTGTCGCTTCTCTATATACCTTGAATCGTTTGGCTGCCAAGTAATATTTGCTGGTCGTTAAATTGCAAGAATCATGATGCGCAGACCGAGTATCAAGCAAAAACTCTAGGGGACGGAGACAAAATGAAATACACCTTACGGGTAGGGCTGGCGTTGGGAACGCTTGCCGTTGGTATGTTTCTTTATTTAAAACTGGATCGAGAGCTTCCATCTACAGGACAAAATAATAAAATTAGTGAGATAGCAGCAGAGGAAACCATTTCTTCTGAAAATCCAGTGTCGCCTACGAGTTTTGCTGAGTCTGGCTTCAATCGCTTCGTGACTGAAAGCTCTGAAGAGCCTCGCATTCAGCCGGTACGGATAGAACAAGCGAACGGATCTCGGAAAGTAGAAGTACGAAAGCCTACGTCCCCAAAGCCGCGTTTTGCGTCTCTTAAAGATAAGCATCTAGCCTATCTTCGCGATAGCGAAGTATTGGAAAGCAAAGAAGGTTTTGATCGAGACGGCAACCCAACGCGAGCAACCCTGGTGCGAGCGAATCATAAATCATTTCAAAACTTCATCATCCGCGATACGCTTTCCGCGGATAAGACTGAAGTCAAGCAGTCCTACGTCTACATTGCAAATCATCTTTTGGTTCAATTCAAGGACACCATTGCAGATGATGACATTCGTGAATTTGAAGTGAAGCACGGCATAAAGAAGTCGAAGAATTTGCTTCAAGAGAACACCTATCTTTTTGAATACCAGGATTTGGGCTTAGCGAAGCAGGACCGGTTGGAAGAAGAAACAGCCATAGACCCTCTCGTCGCATACAGTACGGGAAACTCCCTAAGCTACTCGACGCGAGTCCCCAATGATACCCTTTACAACACTTTATGGGGCCTTGCGAATAATGGTCAGGACCCTATCGGTGATACCCCTTTTACACCGGATATGGACATTCAAGCTGATGCTGCCTGGGAAAATCTAACGGATTGTTCGAATACAATCGTGGCAGTGCTTGACACGGGAATTGATCCCAATCACCCCGATCTCAAAGATAATGTTCTGCCAGGTCTGAGTCGGGACTACTCGTCGGCAAATATTGATGACTTCATCGATCGTCAGGCGCACGGAACCCACGTAGCCGGTACGATCGGAGCGTTGGGTGACAACCAGTTAGGTATCACCGGAGTTTGTTGGAAGGCTCAAATCATCGCCGTAAAAGTCCTTGGTGACGAAGGCTTTGGAACGTCTGAGATGATTATTAACGGCTTAACGTATGTATCCCAAACTAATGCTAAGCTTATGAATTTGTCGTTGGGGGGAGGTCCTCCTAGTCAGCTCGAAGTTAACGCAATTGCGACTAACACCAGCGCAGGTAAGTTGCTGGTGATCGCTGCAGGAAATGAGAACAATGACAATGATCTTCAACCGGCTTATCCAGCATCGTATGAAGATCCGGGAATCATTTCAGTGGCAGCTCTCCATGGAGGAGGCGACCTAGCTGTATTTTCTAACTTTGGTCAGACCTCCGTCGATATCGCTGCACCAGGTCAAGACATTGTCTCTACGATTCCAACATCGTTAGCGCCAAGCCCGAACGAGGCGTATGCACCCCTAAGCGGGACATCGATGGCCTCGCCCCATGTGGCTGGTGCAGTCGCCTTGTTTTGGTCTTATGCCCCAGATTTAACAGCTCAAGAAGTGAAGGCTGAGTTGCTAGCCAGTTCCGTGACAGGAAACTTCTCAAAGGCTGTGAATAATTCAAGATCGATGGATCTCAATGCCTTCATGGATGCAGTTAAGGCTAAGGCTACGATTCAAGAGGTTGGCGATGTGATTCGACCGACACGGGGTAGCACTTTCAGTTTGAGTCTACAAACCGAAGAGAAATATGCGCCAATTCAAAAAATCGAAATTTTCCATGACGAAGAGCTTATCGGAGAGTCTTCCGGTGGCGCGACATCCATCGATATCGATGTGCCATTAGGCTTTGCTGAGGCAGAGGTATTCGCACGAGTTACGGATACTCAGGGGCGACAGTTTGAATCGCAGTTAATTGCCTTAGACATAGATCTAAACAAAGATCTTACGTTTGGCGATGTCAATGCCTTATCGCTTGCTGGAAGCGCGAGTTGTAAGTTGGTGAGAGTTGATGGCGATGGACAAGAGGAGGTCTTATACCAAGCTAGTGTTAGCGATAAACGAAGTTGTCAGAAACTTTGTGATATTGTAGGGCCACTGGTGTTCTCAACAAAGTCAGAAATTCAGTGCAGCCAGGGTAGTACCGTCATCTATCAGGGAAAGAATTAGGAGACGAAACATGAAGTCAATTAAGCTATTCACATATTTCTTGGCAAGTTCAGTTCTTTTCGGCTGCGGATCAACTGCATTTCAAAATGCTCCCCAGATTAAAAGACGCTCTGTGACAGCGGGTGCAGAAGGGGCTCAAGTAAGTTTCGATGGAGTGGTTGCAAAGGCTGATGCCTTCAGCGGTCCTGATGCTGGAGATAAGTTTGCTGCACTTCTGGTGGAAACTCAGTTTCGACTTATGACTATCAATAATACCGGCGCTTCCATCGCTGGTAGCGAAGAAACAGGCCATTGCATGGCTCTATCTGCTGAAACAGCGTTTGATGAAGAGTCCTTAAGCAGCTCTCTGGTTCTTAGCAAGAAGGGCAAGGTTGTCTATTCTAAGAGCGATACCATGAAGGCGAGTGAGTGCCAGGCCTTCTTTCAAGAAGAGATCGCTGGAAAAATTCGCAAAGAATTCTTCGATATCCATATTAGCTTCTTCTCACTAACCTTCTGATCAATAGTGGAAAAGTTTCGGGCATGGTGTGGCAGAGCAATAAATCACTTGAGCTACACCTTTATTCGTGTGAAAATGCCATCCGAGTCGCTCTGAGAGAAGGTAAATGACCGGTCTAATACGAAAAATTATCGCAACTTTAGTGATGGTACTTGCAGTAAGTAGCATCTCGCTTTCGCTTATGGAAGATGCGCAGACTTTATCCTCTCCAGATCAACTAGCGGAGGGGATCCTAGACCCTCACCCTTGTCACAGTGGGTCTCATGATGGCGATCATCATATTTGCCACTTGGGGCACTGTGCTATCGCTCCCATCCAGTGGCCGGTTGTAGCCAGCCAGCTTCCTCAAGAGACACAAAGTCAATCTTTCTATAACAATGTCCAAGTACCTAACCCTCACATACAGCAGCTCCTTAGGCCCCCCATTGCCTAAATCTAACATTCAGTGAAATTGAAGAACGTCGAACTGCCGATGTCAGACCGTTGTTTGCCTATGGCGTCTAGTTTATCTGGCAGTTTTAAGCTAGTGTTTTTCGATTTCCAGTTAACAGGCTAAAATACATTCAAAATATTTTGGAGGATCTATGAGTTCGTTTTGCAACTCGTGGTTTGCCTTGGTTTGGTGGTGCGTGGCAAGCAGCGTTCTTGCTTCTACCCCAAATCCTGCAAATAACTGCAAGTACTTGCAGTCGTGGTTCGATGTTCTTCCCTGTGCAGTAAGCCGGGATATTGATGTGATTAAAAGTCAAGCAGACCAATCAGTGGCGATGCTTGGTGCGGAGGCCTATGAACAGGGGCTAAACCCTGAATTTGAATCGGAGTTGATCACCCGAGATGCAGAGGGGGAACAGCGTCAGTCCCTAAGCTTGTCTTATCGGCACACCTTTGAGCTTGGCTCAAAAGCAAAGATGCGATCCGAGCTGGGTCGAGCCGAGGAACAAGTCGCCGCATCGAACCTGGAATTGACACAGCAGAGGGCTTTTGCCGCCTATGCTATGAAGCTATTTAGAATGAAGGCAAAACAGGAAGAGCTTGAATATCTCGATGAGATGCGAAGTTCCTATCAGAGAATTGTCAACGCTTACCGGTCGCGACGAGCCTTATCCGCTGAAACTCGTGTATCAGCTCAGATCTTTAGCCTGGCGGAGGCATCTAGCTTGATCCGCACGAATCGCAAGAAGGGAGAGCTGCGAAAGCTAGCTAGCTCCTTTGCGAGCAAGGGACTTAGATTGCCAAAAGGGTCTGTAGGGCTTGGCTGGCCTCAGTGGCCCCAAATTAAACCGCAGCTTGGTGAAAGCCCATGGATAAAGCTTTATCGTGCTGAATCCAATCTTGCAGAAAGTAAGCTAAATGTAGAAGAAAGTCTCGCGACTCCAAATCTAAAGATTGGGCCCATAGCAGAATTTGATGATATCGGTCAGGGCAAAGTAGGCTTGGGTCTCAGTATGTCGTTGGATTTGCCAGTCTATCATCAAAATCAGGGTTCCATCAATCGAGCGCGACAACAAGTTAAGGGGAAAAAGCTTGTGGAAGCTGCTTTTCAGAGTGAGCATCGGGAGCGCTTCTCCCTTCTTTTGGATCATTACAAATCGTTGCAAGCTGAACTACAAGCTCTCCCCAGTCAGTCTTGGCTTGAGAAAAATCATGAGCAATTAGATCGCGAGATCGCCAAAGGTCTTATCGATGCCAACCTAATTGTTGAAGGACACGAGCAATTATTAAGTGTGGTTGAGGAAAGGAATCAGTTGCGCTTGAGGGTTTTAGAAACGCTCTTTGACATCCGACTCATCCAAGGTTCATCGGTTCAGGAGGGTATCTTATGAAGTATTTATTCTTAGTTCTACTTTTGTCTTTTGAGCCAGCCTTTGGAGGGGATGATGACCATAATCACGATCAAGCTGATAGAGGCAACAAACATTCTCACGATGACCATCAGAGCACAGATGACCATGACCATGATCATAAGAACGAAAGCGACAAGCATAAGCACAAGGATGGCAAGCATTCTGATGAGCATGATCATAAGCTCGAGGATGTGAAGCATTCTGATGACCATGGCCACGGCGACCATGGACATAAAGACGATGAACACGACCACCATGGCAGCTCCTTTGGTCAGGGGAAGGCGATTGAGGACGTTGATGATGAAGGACGAAAATTTAAGCTTTCATCCCAGGCGATCGCAAGATTAGGGATTCAGGAGGCAGCACCAAAGAAAGTTAGCAAACAGCAATTCGAGATCCCCGTTGCTGCCTTACTCCACTCGAAGGAGGATTACGGAGTCTTTTTGAGGAGTGAAACATGGTTCACGTTGATATCTGTTGAGCTTATCAAAACGAGTGGAGGTACGGTGCTTATCAAAGCCTCAAACATTACTCCACAGGATAGGGTTGTTGTAGCTGGAGTCCCCTTACTAAGAGTGGCGCAACTAGAAGCCATGGGTAAAGGAGGGCAGGGTCATGTTCACTAAGGAGATCAAGCTATGATCAATCGTATCATTCGTTTTTCAGTAGAGCATAGTGGCCTAACATTGGCTTTTACTTGTCTATTGGTGCTTGGCGGCTGGATATCATTTCGGCAGCTTCCGATCGATGCCGTGCCGGATGTGACAAATGTTCAAGTTCAGGTAAATACAGCCGTGAAGGGTTTGGTTCCCGAGGAGATTGAGCGGTTTATTACCTATCCGGTGGAAAGCGCTATGGGAGGCCTGCCCGCTGTTGAGGAAGTGCGGTCTATTTCTCGGTTCGGTCTGTCTCAGGTGACGATTGTTTTTGAGGAAGGTACTGATATCTATTGGGCACGGCAGCTCGTGTCTGAAAAGTTGCAGTCCGTCCGTGAAAATTTGCCACCAGGTTTAGATCCCGAGTTGGGGCCAATTTCTACTGGGCTCGGAGAAATCTTTTTCTACTCCCTCGATGTCAAAGAGCCAGCAGAAGGTGATGCTCGTGTTAGGCAGCTCATGGAACTGCGTACGATTCAAGAGTGGACTATTAAGCCACGGCTTTTAAAGCTTTCAGGGGTGGCGGAGGTCAATACCATCGGTGGCTTTGAAAAACAGTACCACGTTCACCCGAAGTTAGAGGAAATGGCCAAATACGGTATCCACATTGAGAGTATCGTAGAAGCTTTGGAGGTAAACAATCGCAATGCTGGAGGAGGTTACATCCAGCAGACAGCCGAACAATTCTTGGTGCAAGGCAAGGGCCTCATCAGTTCGATTGAAGATATAGAAAATATCCCGGTCAAGAGGTTGCCCTTGTTTAAAACGATCACCATTGGTGATATTGCTGAAGTGAGCTTAGGCAAGGAGCTTCGCACCGGTGCGGCGACAGTGGATGGCCGGGAAACCATCATGGGCACCATCCTGATGCTTGCTGGTGAAAACAGCCGTGCCACAGCGAATGAGGTAGAAAGCAGCTTAAGCCAGATCCAAAAGTCTCTCCCCGATCATGTGGAACTAAAAACACTCTACAATCGCTCCGATCTTGTGGATCAAACACTTTTTACCGTGCGTGAGAATCTGACCTATGGGGCCTTATTGGTGGTTGTCGTTCTGATGATTCTTGTAGGAAACATCAGAGTTGCAGCCATCACTGCAATCACGATTCCCCTGGCGATGCTGGGAACCTTTGTTTTTATGAAAGTCTTCAAAGTATCAGGGAATCTGATGAGTCTAGGAGCGTTGGACTTTGGGATTATCATCGATGGTGCAGTTATTGTTATTGATAACTGCGTTCGTGTGATCCAACAGCGTTGCCAAGCTCTGGGGCGCCCCCTACTTCGAGGAGAGATCAAGCAAGCGGTGACAGATGGCACCATCGAGATTCGTCGAGCCGCTGGTTTCGGTCAGTTGATTATTGTCATCGTTTTCCTACCGATCTTTGCTTTAGAAGGTGTTGAAGGTAAGATGTTCGTACCCATGGCCTTAACCTTCTGTTTTGCACTTACAACAGGTTTCATCCTTTCATTCTCAGTTGTCCCTGCACTAGCAGGCCTGATTCTTCCAGGCAATCTATCTGCAAAGCCGCCATGGGTCATGGCAAAACTCCAACAGGGCTATGAGATCCTTCTCAAGGGAGTCTTACGGGTTCGATTGCTAATCGTTGCCACTTTGTTGGGTGCTGTTGGTCTTGGTGGATATCTTCTCAGCACCAGTGGTTCAGAGTTTTTACCTCAGTTAGATGAAGGTTCTATTGCCATCCAGTTTGTGAGGCCAACGGATATAAGTGTCGAGCAAGCGGTTGCTATGCAAAAGATCTCGGAGAAGGCTTTGTTAGAGTTTCCTGAGGTGGCTCGGGTGATCGCTCGTATGGGGACGGCAGAGATAGCCACTGATCCTATGGGGATCAATCTTTCAGATACCTACGTTTTGCTCAAAAGCGGGGACCTTTGGCCGGCGATTAACGGCAAACCACGGACCAAGGTGGAATTGATTCAAGCCATCAAAGAAACATTTGAGCAAGAAATTCCAGGTCAGCGTTTGATTTTCTCACAGCCTATTCAGTTGAGGTTTAATGAACTTCTAGAAGGTGTGCGTGCCGATGTTGCATTGAAGGTCTATGGTCCTGATACTGCGGAACTTGATCGCTTGGCTCAACAGGCCTCATCGATTTTGAGGACGATTCCGGGAGCAGGAGATGTCGAAGAGGAGATTAAAGGTACCTCGCCGCTCCTTCGTATTGAGCCCAAAACAAGTGCATTGATGCATTTTGGAATTCCTAAGGAAGAGGTAATATCGACTGTAGAAACCGCTGTGGGTGGAACTCAAGCTGGCTTTTTCTACGATGGAGTTGTTCGTTTCCCGATCTATGTTCGGCTGAAGGAGCAGGATCGTAATAGCTTGGCCAGCCTGGAACAGCTGCCTGTCGGTGCTGCTGAGAATCTCACGACCCCCTTAAAAGATCTAGCCACCATGGAGTTTGTTGAGACCTACAGTGATATTCGACGGGAGGCTAGCCAAAAGAGAACAGCCGTGTTGATCAATATCAGGGGGCGGGATACCCAGAGTTTTGTCCTTGAAGCGCAGGAACTCATTAGCGAGCAGCTTATGTTGCCACCAGGCTATTATGTGGAATGGGGGGGGAGCTTTAAAAATCTGAGCCAGGCGCGAGAACGCTTGATGTACCTTGTGCCCCTAGCCTTGTTTTTAGTACTAGCGATGGTCTACACAGCCTTTAAAAACAGTCTACAGACCATCTTGATCTTTACCTCCCTGCCGATGGCACTTCTTGGTGGGGTGATCGGCTTGAAGCTCAATGGCCTAGATTTTAGCATTTCGGCGGCTATTGGCTTTATTGCCCTTTCGGGGATCGCTGTGCTCAATGGGGTGGTGCTGATGAGCTATCTCAACCAATTGAGAGCTGCGGGGATGAGTGGCAAAGAGTTAATTCTAGAAGGCTCTAGGATGCGTCTTCGTCCAATTCTGATGACCGCTCTGACCGATGCCCTAGGCTTCCTCCCCATGATGCTGTCGACAGGTATGGGAGCGGAAGTGCAAAGGCCCCTAGCTGCGGTTGTGGTAGGCGGCATCCTAACGGCTTCCTTCCTTACCTTAATTTGCCTTCCTGTGCTCTACAGCCTTGTAGAACCATGGTTAGACTCTGCTGTAGAAAGCCCGTGATCGAGGGCCCTTTTGGGCCCGCTTATTGCATTTCCTATGGTAGAACCCACTACTAACTCTATTCAAGGCCTTTATAACTGTAAACTATCCCATATTTTCAAGTAATTATAAGCATTTGTGTTGATTTGTGATGCCACGATTGACTCAAGCCTGCCGTTTCGGTCTCGATGACCAATGAACTTTCAATATTATTAGATGTTTAAGTTGCTTCTTGATAGGAAGTTTGGCCGATGTGTTAAGAGTCTACCTTTCTCTGTCTCGCTTAAGATACTGGATTCATAGGGCTCTATTGCCAGAAAATTTGGCCTGGCACTTGCTTTTATCTTAGTACATGGAAAAGGAAACCTTGGATTGACCACAGCTGACAGGACGTCTGGTCTCATTGACCTCTGGTCAAACCCTCTCTCAAATTAGGATGATTTGAGGAAAATGAATCTCTCACCTGGTGGTTTTGGCCACTAGCTTTTTGGGTTCCAGACCCATGTGATGTTTTGCTCCTCACTCTTGCGGGTCCACCTCATCGAGGTGGCCTGTTTTTTTTTGAGCGGAAACCAATTTATCTTCTGGTGAGAAGAAAGCCAGCAATCAGTAGCACCACTCCAAGTATTCTTTGGCTATTGATCGGCCTTATGTCAAGACCGAGAACCCCGAAGTGGTCCAAGAGAAGAGCTGCTATAAGCTGGCCAACGATGATGCCGCCGATAAACGAAGTGGCACCGATCTTAGGAATCAAAAGGATAGCGCTGCTTACCATTAGCGCACCTAGTAAGCCACCGATGAACAGATACCATGGAATAGATCGCCATTGGCTTAGGCTAGGAGGGCTTTCTCCAGTTAATAATGAAAGTGCGAGAAGCACTGTCGTGCCCACAGAAAAGGAAATTACCGCCGCTTGTAAAGGGTGAGGTAGATAACTCGAAAGTTTCGCGTTGATCACCCCCTGCAGCGCTAAGAGCCCACCGATAATAAGAACGATAATGTTAATAGCTAAGGTCATATCCAATCTCAATTCTATGACATATGAGCTGCATACTTACCCTGATTTCAGGAACTCCAGCAAGCCTTTCTTTTTAATAGGCGGACAAGCCTTCAAAACGACCTTCTCTTCGAATCCTTTGCTGCGAAGAATTTCACGTCGTGCCTCCAAGTCTGTTTCAGTGGATTCTTTTAGGAGGTCCATGGCTTCATTGAGTTTTCTTTCAAGCTTGGCGTCGCGCAACTTTTCGAAAATGGTCTCTACGTTTCTCACAAGTGATACTGACTTCGATGCAGCGGTTGTCATGCGATCGATATCATCGGCACTGAGCCGGCCTTCTTTTTCTTTCTTTTGGGCAATACTGGCGAATTGAGTTGCCTTCTTTTTAGCAACAATCAGTGCCTTCTGACCTTCATCCAAAGCACCCATTTGGAGCTGTATGCGGGCGATAATGAGGTTGATCTGAATTTCCATAGGAGTGGTGCTGACCACCTGGGATTTATTAAGTCCGATGTGATAATACTTTACGGCTTGCATCAACATGTCTCGCTCGGTCAAAGCCACCTTTGGCCATACCTTTCGAATCTTGCCCAAGAGGTTTCTGGTGGGAATTTTATAGCGATCCGCCTTCATCTTCGAAGACTTGATATCACGTATGAGCCAGGCAAGGCGCAGATAGTATGCGCCTATTTGAAGACACTCGCGATCGCGGACTTCCTCAACGGCCTCTAATTCGTAAATGGCTAGCAAGTTGCGGCGTATAGTGCGCATAAAGTCGGATTTTTCACTTTCCGACGATGGATCCAGTACGGCTAGTACTGCGGGAAAATTAGGGTCCCGATCGAGAGACTTAGCGAGGTGCTTACGGAATCGCATGGGGCTCATATTGCCTTCTTTAAAAGGGCTTTGATAGAAGACATAGTCGGCACAAAAATTACAATGCTTGCAGTGCCAGAAGTAGTAGAGTTTAGGATCAACCTTGGGCGAAACTTTTGGGTTCCAATCAACCCGACGAGGTCTAAGGTCGATATCTCGATTTTTTTCTGTGTACAATGTTGCTTTAATTTTATGGTGTTGCTGTTCATGCTCACAGATCGGGCAAGCAATCGTAACCGGTTGAAATGGTGTTAATCGAGTTACGCGGGACAAAGCAAACCTCAATCTCTATGTCGAAGCAATTTTTACTTTTGCGACATTAAAACTAGGGTCGGTATCGGTGTTTTATTGGAAATCCTTAGACTCTGTGAGCCCTTAGAGGCTTCTAAAAAATCGACTAGAATTTAAGCTTCTTAAAAAGATCTCATCGGCTCGGTGCGATGGTAAAATGGTTGGTGGGAAAGAGAATTTACTTCGATGTCCTCCATGAGTACTACCCATATTTGCGTTCATTTTTGGAGAATATTGTGGACGATTCAATAAGTCAAAATGAGAATGTTATGCCAGATCGCTTTCTCGTGCGCTCGCGAAGCCTTCTTTATGACTACATTACCAAAGGGCCGGGCGGCGATGATGATGAGGGGCAAGGCCGCTTTCAGAGTGATTTACAGCCATATCGACGTGAAACGAATGCCTTCCTATCTTTGGTTAAGGGGACTAAGAACCCCAAGCGCCCTGCTGACTTGTAAGAATTATCGGGCGCTTGAATTGCTTAGCGCCTGAAATGCCTATCTAAACTTCTAGAAAATCTAAAAATATCAAGAAGCTCCCAGGGGTAGGTACGCCTTGACGCAAGCTCGGTAGTCGTGATTGGAGAGGCTCGAGGGATTTGCCAAGTGCGTCCAAAAGTTTCTGGTTTTCTGGCGCCAGCAAAAATTTTGCTGGTCCTCCCTTGACAAGTGCCTAGGGAGACTCATCTTTGCATTCGGATGTGGTGCCTTGCGACCACGAAACTACGAAGACTCGGCTAAACCTTATTGAGGACAAAAATGGCAAAAGAAACCAAACAATTTCAGGCAGAAGTCAAAGAAATCTTAGACCTCATGGTCCACTCCTTGTACTCTCACCGGGAGATTTTTCTCAGGGAATTGGTCTCTAACGCCTCGGATGCTTTGGATAAGCTAAGGTTTGAAGAAGCCGCTAACTCAGAACTTAAGACATCCGGTGCTGAGAAGCATATCCGTTTGACTCCAAATAAAGACGAAAAAACACTCACGATCTCTGATACTGGCGTGGGTATGAGCTATGACGAAGTTTTAGAAAACCTAGGAACCATTGCTCGGTCGGGAACCAAAGAGTTCTTGAAAAAAGCCAAAGACCTTCAAGACTCCCCTGAGCTGATTGGGCAGTTTGGTGTCGGTTTCTATTCCTCGTTCATGGTTGCTGATAAGGTGACTGTAGTGACTCAGAAGGCCGGTCTTGATGAAGCTGTCATCTGGGAATCTACCGGAGATGGATCGTTTTCGATCGATAAGACGACCCGTCCGGAAGGTAATGGAACAACCATTACTCTGCACCTGAAAGACTTTGGTGATGACGAATCGGCTCAGGACTTCACCGATCAATGGACCCTAAAGAGCACGATTAAGAAGTATTCCGACTTTATTGACTTCCCCATCAAAATGGAAGTGGTTCGTGAGGAACCAGAGCTTGATAAAGACGACAAGCCTATCGAAGGCAAGACCAAAACTACCATTGAAGACGAAACTCTGAACAGTCGCAAGGCTGTATGGCTCAAAGATCCGAGCCAAGTTAGTGAAGAAGAGTACAACGAGTTTTATAAGCATGTGACTCATGATTGGTCAGAGCCTACGGAACGCATCTACTATAAAGCTGAGGGTGCGCAAGAGTTCACGGCACTGATGTTCATCCCGTCGCAGCAACCTTTTGATTACAACTATCGGGATACAAAGTGGGGGCTTTCGCTCTACGTAAACCGTGTGTTCATCATGGACAACTGCGAAGAGCTGCTACCACCATACTTCCGCTTTGTGAAGGGTGTGATCGAGGCCAATGACCTGTCTCTAAACGTATCACGTGAAATCCTCCAGAAAGATCGGCAGATCCAAGCTATCAAGAAGGCAGTCGTTTCCAAGTTGATTCGTAGCCTAAAGCAAATGATGAGCAAAGATCGTGAAAAGTACGAAGGAATTTGGAAAAACTTTGGTGCTACTCTTAAAGAAGGTCTTGCCAACGATGTTGGTAACAAAGATAAACTACAAGATCTTGCCCTCTTCCATAGCAATGAGACGGGTGCTCTAACGACTTTGAAAGAGTACGTCGAGCGGATGAAAGAGAAGCAAAAAGAAATTTACTACATCACTGGCGAGTCAATCAAGCAGGTAGAATGCAGCCCTTATCTTGAAATGTTAAAAGAAAAAGGCTTTGAAGTGCTTTACTGCGTAGATCCAGTTGATGAGTGGGTGATGCAATCAATTGCGAAGTACGACGAGAAAGACTTGCGTAGTATCACCAAAGAAGGTCTTGAACTCGATGATGAAGACGAGAAGAAGGCAAAAGAGAAAGAAATCAAAACCAAGGAAAAAGAATACAAAGGTTTGATTGATACCATCCAAGGAGCGGTTGCCGAAAATGTGAAGGAAGTGAAGATTTCACCGCGATTGGTGGATTCTCCTTGCTGCCTCGTTTCAGGCGCCTACGATCCGTCAGCACGTATGGAGCGAATGATGGAAGCTATGGGTCAATCGATGCCAAAGTCCAAGCGAATCATGGAGATCAACCCTGACCACCCTGTTTTCGCGAAGATGAAGGGCCTAACAGAAGACAAGCAAAAGGTCTGGGCAGAGATTCTTTACAATCAGGCACTTCTAACGGAAGGTTCTCCGATTGAAGATCCTCTTAAGTTCTCAAAGCAGATTGCAAGCTTGATGACGGAAACCAACGCTTAATCTGACTCCTAATCAGCATCGGTTGCAGCCTGCAACCGATGCTCAAACCTCAATATCTCTAATCTTCGATGCCGGCTCTATTTTTTGAATAGGTTTTCAGCTAGCTCAAGCTGCTTAGATTTACTTTTGTCATGCCCTTTGGTGTGCATGTCGAAGAGCCCCAGTTTAGCAGCATCCTTTTCCACAGGCTTTTGGGCGAGGCATTGCACGATGTGCTTACCATCGATCAATCCTTCTTGATAAAACAGGATTTTCATTCCGGATAGGTTCTTGAGAATCTCGTTACTAGAAAAGTAGAAGTTCCGATAGTCTTCATCTCGGCCGATGGCTTCGTTCATTTGCTGCTGTGAATATGAGTGGACCAATAAGGTTCCGCCCTGCTTTAGGGCACTGATGATATTGCTATAGTAGCGGGTAACTCCTGGGCGGAAGTAAGTCATAATTATCGAGTCATACTCCATCAAGCCCATCAGATAGAGGTCAAGGTCAGCCTGCTGAGCATCCAGTTCCAAGGACATCTCCTTTGCTAAGGACTTGGCGCGCTCGACCGCAGTTTTCGAAATATCGAAGCCCTTCACTTCGAAGCCCTTCTGAGCCAGGTAGCAAGCGTTGGAGCCCTCGCCCATAGCGACATCTAATACCTTCCCCTTTTGCAACCGGGGAAGCATATCCACGAGAAAAGAGTTTGGGGCTTTGCCGTCTACAAACTTTTTTTCAGCGTAGTAACGTTCCCAGTAAGACTTCGCATCAGTCATGGCTCGATTCCTCTGCTAGCTGTTATAAACAACCCATAAGTATAACAAAAATCTAGCATTTTCAACGGAATCTGCAAATTGTCCTGGTCAATGAATCTGGTGCCATCGAGCAGGTTCTGGCGTTGGGGTTGGGTTTGCATCAGCATGCTCTTTCGAGGGGAGTTCCAATACAAATCGAGTGTTGGGCCACTGCTCATCGAGGTAGAGGCGCCCCTGGTGATCTTCGGCGATGGCACGGGAGATGCTGAGACCTAGCCCAGTGCCCTTGCCGAGAGGCTTTGTGGTAAAGAACGGTTCAAGCAACTTGGGCCGGAGATGCTCGGGAATACCAAGGCCGCTATCGGTCACGGTTAAGATCACTTTGTCTTCGTGGGCCTTGAGGCAGACTTCTACCCAAGGGGATGTGTGTTTTATCACTTCGTCATAGGCGTTGTTGAGTAAGTTGATCACCACTTGACCGATCTCCACGGGCTTACAAGGGGCGAGCAGAGCCTCATCAGCAATAGTCATGCGAATATCAATCCCTCGGCTTGAAAACTTTTCTCGGCAGATCGCGAGCGCATCTTTGACGATGGGATTGACGGCTTGGACCTTGAGCTTCTCTTTTTGAGTATCCCTGGATAGGCGTAACAAGCCCTGTATGATGGTTGTGATGCGCTCAATAGTAGACTCGACCCTTTCGCCGATGTACTCCATCTGTGGCTCTGGGAGCGACTTGGTCTTAAGTCCCCGACGTAGCATGGAAACATAGCCACTGATAATGGTCAGCGGGTTGTTGATTTCATGAGCGATACTGCCTGCCATCTCGCCAAGGGATGAAAGACGGGCAGCATTCTGCATATTGATCTGCTGCCGCTCGTTCTCCTTGATCCTGCGCTTCACTTCTTCTTCCAAGCTTGAGTTTAGGCGACGAAGCTCTTGCTCAGCCTTCTCTCGATAGGAAAAGTGTTGGTTGATCTCCTGGTGCATCTGATTGATCGCTTGCACCACTTGGTCCAGCTCGTCTCCATAGGCCGATTTCTTGTCGAGAACTAGGCGGCTCGATTTGGACGGGCGCAAGAAGTGGTTTTTCTTTAGATAGCTTGAGATTTTTAGTAGGTGTCGCGTCACCACTTGGTGGAACAAAATCAGCATAAATGCTGAAAGTATTAGAGTTTTCACAAATGAGCTAGCAAATACAAAAAGAGCCTGGTTAATCAAACGGTCTACCACCCCATCAAGGCTAGCAACCGCGACCAAAGTTCCAAGGTCGTAGCGAGTCTTGTCTCTTTTGTAGATCACCGGAAATCGGATCGATTTTTGATTTTCTCCTGGCATGGTACCGGAGGAATATTGAATGACTCCTTGGGTTTCGATGTAGGCGTACGGAATGTCTCCAAGGTTGATGATCCCGTTCAGGTTCAAATCTACATGGTCGTCGTTGAGGTCCCAAAGGCTTTGGGTGATACCAGGTAGGTAGAGTGTCTCTATTTGGCTTAGTTTACCTTCAATTCTCCGAACCCCTTGCTGGTAGTCGAGCCAAAGGCTAAATAAGGTAATAAAAAAGGTCAGGACCGAGCTGCCAAGCAGTACACCAGCGAGGAGTCGATAGGAGAGTGATATATTCCGTTGTCTGATGAAAGGCACCATGCTCATCCGATGTTAGAAAATATGGAAGCTTTTTACTATTACATTCGGCCAAGGCTTACAATTGCAGACAAGGACTAGGCAATAAATTAACTATATCAACGGTCTTTTTAGAGATAGCTTAAGATAGATTAGATTGTCCGGGGAAGAATAATGGAGCGGGAAAAGGGATTCGAACCCTCGACCTACGCGATGGCAACGCGTCGCTCTAGCCAACTGAGCTACTCCCGCTTTTGGGTATAAACTAGAATGGAGCGGGAAAAGGGATTCGAACCCTCGACCTACGCGATGGCAACGCGTCGCTCTAGCCAACTGAGCTACTCCCGCTTGGGTGTGTCTTGATGGAGCGGGAAAAGGGACTCGAACCCTCGACCTACGCGATGGCAACGCGTCGCTCTAGCCAACTGAGCTACTCCCGCTCAAGACAACTGATTCGCATGTGAATCAGGTGACGACAATAGATACGGGCTCTTACTAATCTTGTCAAGGAAAGTTGTGAAAAAAGTCTTCGAAAAATTAAATAATTTGCGAGGCTCCCCAAAGGGGCGACGACAAAAGATCTTGGCTGCGCATTTGGCACCTCTTGCACCAACTGAGTTTCGACTCGTCCAGGACTCCCGTCAGACTCAGGAGCTGTTTCGCAGAATGAAAGAATCCATTGCAGCTGCCAATGAGCAAACCAGATTTCAAAGGGGGGCATCTGCTAAAATGAGGTATGAATGGGGAACCCTGCCTGAAGGGCGTGAGTTCTTTTACCTTCAGCCCTGGAATGAAGAAGGCCTCCTGTTTGAGCAAGCCCACAGGGGATGGATTATTTCCAAAGCTCACAAAGTACCGCAGGATCGACAATTCATGCGAGAAAGCCGCACCTGGGACGTGGTCACACTTTTCGAACCTAAAGACTCCGGCATGCTTCGCATCAGTTCCAGCCGGTTCGGAGACGAGTTGATGAGCTTTCCCCTATATCAAGAGGCCTTACTTGAATCTCTGCCGTTTCAACATGAAGTTTAAGGTAAGCATTTGCTACGTGATCGGGATTCTCTTTTTCCCAATAAACCTCTATGGCGGTGTGCTAGCAGGTGTTGGCATGCATTGGCGAAACCTTTCCTTTCAGCCCCTTGAAGAAGAGGATACTCCGAACTTCTTCGGTTATGGGCTTAGACTTGAACTAGGCTATTCGGTGTGGAACCATATAGACTTAAAGCTCCTGGGCTGCGCAACGCCCATGAACAAAGGCGCAGCTAAGCTTTTCGACGGTGATGTCATCGTTGTTAACTATGGGGCTGGACTGGGATTTCGCTTTGTCGATTCGGTCTATATTGGCGCTGAGTATGGTGCTCTCAGCTACGATACGCCCTCTCATCATACTCATAATCAGACTGTGGGAACATGGAAAGGGAACGGCATGACTCTACAGTTGGCGGGTTACTGGCAAACCGACCGAGAAACCTACTTTCAGGTGGGGGTTGCTGCGTCCTCAGTCAGAGTTGAGTCTGCATCGGACGAGGCGGGCTTGGAAAGAAAGGTCGACACGTTCATGCTTAATGTGACATATCTTTTTATAGGGGCCGAGCGATCCGGTTTACCATTGTCTGTTTTTTAGGAGCTCTTTATGGACTTTAATATCGTAGAAAAGCTGTTGGCAATCACGCTTTTGGGCAGCGAGTGGGTGCTTTGGATGCTGATGATCCTGAGTGTCGTCTCAGTGGCGGTGATTATCGAGCGAGCCGTATTCTTTAGCCGAACCAAATTAGACTTTTCACGATTTAGCCATGAAATCACAAAAAAGATCATCGACCAGGACATTGAGGGAGCTAAGCAGCTTTGTCAGGAAAGTCCGGCAATTGAGTCGCAAATTGTCCTGCGAGGCTTGGATTACGCCTCGAAATCACCGGAAGCTATGGATCAGAGCATGAGCAGCTATATTGTGGGAGAGCGACAGAAGCTGGACCACGGCCTGGTAATTCTTGGAACCCTTGGCAACAATGCTCCCTTTATTGGGCTTTTCGGAACTGTTATCGGAATCATCCAGGCCTTCAACGACCTGGCGAATAACCCAGCTGGGGGACCTTCAGTTGTGATGGCTGGTATTTCAGAAGCTCTCGTTGCGACAGCAGTAGGCCTCTTGGTCGCGATTCCAGCAGTTATTGCCTATAACGGCTACCAAAGGCTGGTGAAGCGGCGAATATCCAATGCTGAAGCGATGAAGCGCATTGTCGTCGCCCAATTTTCAAAATAAAGGAGACAGCTATGGCAGGTGGAGCTGATATTGATGAAGAAGATGGAATTACTGACATCAACGTCACGCCCTTTGTCGACGTGATGTTGGTTCTCCTGATTATCTTCATGGTAACCGCCAATTACATCAACACTCCGGGGATCGATTTGAATCTTCCTGAGGCAGAAACTGGAGCAGGCTTGGAGCAAAGTCAGCTGACGTTTACCATCGATCGCAACTCTGTGATTTATGTGGACGGTAAGGCTGTTAACGAGGCGGGCTTGGCGTCGATTGTGAAATCTAAGAAAGCAGAAGACCCCAAGATTCAAGCGACCATTGCAGCCGATCAATCCACCCCTCACGGAGCTGTGATTAAACTGATCGACCTTGTTCGGAAGAATGGGATTACCGATTTTGCAATCAACGTCGAAGCTGGGCAGTGATCGTTTTGACTAAGTATCCGTCCAAGACCTCTTCGTGTATAAGAGGGCGCGGGCAAGGTTTTGGTAAAGCCTTGCCTTTATCTTTGTTGCGCCCTTTCGGGCGGTTGTCTTAAAGCTTGCAGGGTAGGTGGTTTGATATCTCCTTGTAGGGCCCCAAAAGAGAGTGTTTGGAATGGAACGTACAAGAATTACAAGAGACTGGTGTCAGCAATGGCTATCGGAAAAAATCTTTAAACTTCGACCAGAAGACTACCGCCGCGATCACCCCATATGGCCAGGTATGGTGGGAATCGAAATCGAAATGATGCCCATGGATGTCGCCTCATTCGGTGGCAGCCCCAAAATGATTCCACTACTAGGTGAAGGGGGATTGCAGCAACATTTGACTGCCATGCTTCCAAGCCACCGCCTTTGGAATCCAGAGCACAATGAAGATGGTACTCTGAAGCGGATTTCTTTAGAGACTGACGATCAGCTAACATTTGAGCCGGGAGGACAGCTCGAATATTCCTCCAAGCCTTATCCCTGCCTTGATGATGCATGCAAGCGGGTTGCGGCGGTTCAGAAGGATCTTGAGTCGTATTTTGCAGACCAGCAGGTACGGTTTCTGCAAATGGGCAGTCACCCGTGGCAAAATGCGGAAGTCATCGGTCTTCAGATGGCCAAGCCCCGGTACCGAGCGATGAATGAGTATTTCACCAGAATCGGGCCCTTTGGCAAGCGGATGATGAGAGAAACCTGCACGGTCCAGGTCAATCTAGACTTTGGTGGCAGTGAGCAGAAAATGGCTAAGCGCTTTTTAGCTGCAAACCTTATCGCTCCCATGATGACGGGGATGTTCGCTCATTCCCCCATATCTGAGGGCAAGCCCAACGGTTTAAAGTCGTTTCGTGGCAACATCTGGCAGCATCTCGATAGCGGGCGAACCGGATTTCCTAGCTTGGCAATGATTGAAAAGAATCTCAATCAAAGCAGTTGTGTAGAAGCATACCTCGATCAGGTAATGGCCGCCAATGTGGTATTCGTAGAGGCTGCAGGCTTCAAGGTCCCCGATCAAGACACCTCGTTCGAGGCCTGGATGAATCAGGGCATCGATGGCATATACCCTACAGCTGAAGACTTCGAGACCCACCTTTCCTTACACTTTCCTGAGGTCCGTGCCCGTGGCTTTATGGAGCTTCGCTCCATCGATAGTCAGGCGAAGGCCTGGCAGTTGGTGCCAGCCTGTGTCCTAACAGGGATTCTGTACGACAATGAAAGCTTGGACAAAACTCTCGACTTGATGACCAGTCAAGAAAAAAATATCGAAGAACTCTGGAAAATGTCTAAAAAGGGCCTCGATAATGTAGTTTTACGTGATCTTGCTGCGAAAATTATGTATTTAGCGCAAGAGGGCTTTAGACGCTTGCCGTCATGCTACCAAGGCACAGGTAAGGGGAAAATCTTAGATGCCTTCGCCCAGCGCTTCACCCTGCAAGGCCGTTGCCCAGCAGATGATGTGCTGGATCAGGTGGAAAAGAGTGAGCTAAGTGCTGAAGTTTTATTTGCATTGCACGATAAGTGGTTAGAGTCAGTTTTATAATATGGCATGAGAGGTTCGAGCAGATTCGAACCCGGTTTCTTAAGGGAAGGCGATAGGGGCAGCCAATGGGCGATCAGAAAAAGTTTCGAATCAGGGCGGAGCAGGAAGAAGAAATGGGCATCGAGCTAAACGATGCTCCCGAACCAGCTCCTTCATACGCTAGGGAAATTAGTGGTCAGCAGCTTGAGTCGTATATTGACGACATTGCCGACACGGTGCGCGTGGGCTTGGATCAGAGTATCTCAATTCTGACTCCTTGGTTTTTCAATAATATGCCTAAGATTTACTATCAAACGACGCCAAGGCAGGAAAAAGTTCGTCATCTATCAGCAATTATCACCGGCCATGTGTTTGAAACCAAGCAAACCGTAGAGCTTTGGGACCGAGATAAATCGAAGGTTACCTACATCGGACCTGGGGGCGATCGTAAGATTCTTAGTGACATGGCTAAGAGAATCTCCAACAACAATTTGAAGATGGGAGCTGTCTATTTCTCCCGTGACAACCTGCTATTTCTTTCCACCTTCTTCTGTACTGATCACAAAGGTCTGGATCAAGATAACAAGCGGATTCTTGAGAAGGTTAGCGCTGCCAAAGAGCTGATGCTGCAAGAATATCCAGATTGTGGTTCTGAAATTGAGACCTATGTCAAGAATCTCGATAATGATTTCGTGATGTATGCGACAGCTGCACGTCTGAGCATCACGTTCCGCATGGTCAAGCATATGCTCGATCACCAAGGGGCTCACACCTTTATCGATACCTTCGAGAACTCCCCTAATGCTCGCCTGACACTAGGCTTGAAGAACGTCAATCCAGCTCAGATGATGGAGCCTATTTTAACTTTGATCCACCGCTACGATTTTAATGTTGGTCGAGCTTTTGTTGCGAAGTTTGAAGAGGGCTATGACGAGTCAATTACGGTGATGCACTTCATTATGTCTCACGGTTCGAGCCAGAAGGTCTCATCTCGCTTTGTGCCTATGATTCGTCTGAACAAAGCTTTGAGAACCATGGGGTGGGTGGACTATGACGAGTTCGCCGATTTTACGGCCATGCCTTACGATTTTTCCATCAATGCTACCAACCTCATTCGGAGTTTCGCAACCTACGCTCATCTATTTCTGAGCAAGCGCAATCCCTATGCTTACTCTCTATATAAGATTCGCAATACCTTCGCTCAGAATCATGAGCTACTAGACATGTTGGTCAAGTTCTTCAGGGCCAAGTTTGATCCTAGTTTGCCTGAAGGTGAGTGGGAACGCACTGCTGAAGAAAGAGTTGCAGAGATCAAAAAAGAGATCGATGGCTTGTTCGAAGACATTGATCGTCACATCTTTAAGAAGTGCTTGAAGTTTATTAAGTACTGCCTGAAGACCAACTACTTTTTGCCTACGAAAACAGGGTTGGCGTTTCGCCTCGATCCAGCGATCCTAGACACTAGGTACTACCCTCACGCACCCTATGGGATTTTCTTCATTCTGGGTAAGGATTTCCGTTTCTTCCAAGTTCGCTGGAAGGATATTGCCAGGGGTGGAATGCGGGTCGTCATGCCTCGTTCCGCTGCTGACTATGACATGGCCTTGGCAGGTCTTTTTGATGAGGTTTATGGCCTAAGCCACGCTCAGCAGATGAAAAATAAGGACATTCCCGAAGGGGGATCGAAGGCTGTGTTGGTCTTGAAGCCTGATGGCCACCGAGATCAGGCTGTCAAAGGCTCTGTGAACGCCTTGCTTGATCTTCTTGTAGAAGAGGACGAATCCCACGAAAACCTAGATAAGCTTGTTAGCTACTACGATAAAACCGAGATTATTTACCTTGGTCCTGACGAAAACATGACCAATGAGTTGATCAACTGGATTCCGGCGCAAGCCAAACGTCGGGGTTACAAATATGCTCCCGCATTCATGTCCTCGAAGCCTGGTGAGGGAATCAACCACAAGGAATATGGTGTTACCAGCGAAGGGGTGAATGTATTTGTCGAAAATACCCTGCAATTCCTTGGTATCGATCCGCGGAAGGATAGCTTCAAAGTCAAGATGACTGGTGGGCCTGATGGGGATGTGGCTGGTAACGAGCTGATGATTCTTCACCGCGAATATAAAGAAAATGCCAGAGTTGTTTCCATCTCCGATGGCTTCGGCGCGGCATATGATCCCGAGGGCCTAGACTGGGCTGAGCTATTGCGGCTCGTGAAAGAATCTAAGTCTATCGTCGAGTTTGACAAGGGCAAGCTCAGTAAGTCCGACGATGCTTTTGTGATTGCTGCTGATAGCAACGAGAATATCAAGACTCGCAATGAGATCTACCGGAGAGTCTACGCAGATATCTTTATTCCAGCAGGTGGGCGACCTTACTCGGTGAATGGTAAGAACTGGTCTCAATTTTTCACTGAGTCCGGTGAATCTACGGTGCGAGCTATCGTTGAAGGGGCAAATATTTTCTTCACTGATGATGCTCGTGAGAAGCTCCAAGAAAACGGGGTTTTCATCATTAAAGACTCCTCGGCAAACAAAACGGGCGTGATTTGCTCGTCATACGAAATCATTGCCTCACTGGTGATCTCTGCTCAAGAATTTCTTGCGATTAAGGAAGACTACGTACAGCAGGTTATCGATGTATTGCGGCAAAGAGCAGACGCTGAAGCGAAGCTGCTCTTTCGCGTCTATGCGGAAGAGGATCGCTCCAAGACTTTGGTTGAGCTATCCCTTCAGATATCCAAAGAGATCAACCGTATCACCGATGTTTTGCTAGAGAACCTGACCAAAGACATCAAAGGCGTTTTGCAAGACCCGCTTTACCAGGCGATCGTCATCGATCACTGTCCGCCGATCTTGGTAGAGAAGTATCGTGATCGTATCTTAGAGCGATTGCCTGATACCCATCAGATCGCCATTATCGCTTCCTCCATAGCGTCCTATGTGGTGTATAACGAGGGCTTAACGTGGCTAAAGAGTATCCCAAGCCAGTACTGGTTCGAGGCACTTAAGATCTACATTGAAAAGGATCGTTTGACCCATCAGCTTCTAGAGAATGTGAAGGGCTCTAGCCTTGCTGAGAAGGGGCAGATTGAAGCGATTCTTAGTATGAGTGCGGCTCGTAATCTGACTGTGATGGAATTGCAGTCACGATCCATCCTAAAATAATGAGATGCTTCGCTGCGTTCGGTGTGATTTCAAGGTCATGCTGTGCGTAGCGGGGTTCGATTCGTCACTGCAACAAGCGCAGACCAACTCGCATGACATCCCTCTTTTTATCGAAATCGACGAGATAGTCACCATAGCCATTGAAATACTCCACGAACAAGCGAGTATTGCCAGGGTGTCGACTATCAAGTAGCCCCAAAGGGTCTAGAGTTGCTTGGGCAATGAACTGATGGCCCTTAGCGCCACGGCTATACCGCAGGTAGCCGGTAACATGGCCATCCTCCCGCCACTCTAGGATCGAGCTTGCATAGCCAATATAGTCATGAATTCGGGTCGAGTTCTTGGTGACGATGGGAGCGTCCACTCGTGGGGCGAACCAAAGCTTTGATAACCCCGGAACTTTCCAAAAGGATTGCCAGTAAAATCGATTCACACTCCGGGACTGATTGGCCCTCTGCTCGGGGCCAGAAGGTTCATTGTCAACACCATTTGACGCGTGCTCGAACGAAAAAATATGGCGTGGTGAGAAAATCCACTGCAATTCGGGGTGGTGATTGATGTCTATAAACGGATTGGACTTGGTGCGACCGCTTCGATCCCAGAAACCCCGCATGGTGTAAGAAAAATAGAAGGGTAGCTGGCGGATGAGCTGGTGGCTGAGATTGAACTGAAGTTTCACAACCCTGTCGGGCTCGACAGCGGCAAAGTGAGCGGGAGGCTCATAATAGCTTCGTTCAAGGGATGTGGCGGAAACTGGCCATAACCACACTGGGCCGAGGATAAGCATCCCTAGAACGACGCGAGGGGCCTGCAAGTCCATGGTGAAAGATCCCAATCAAAAGTGAGGTTTTCTTGTTGTTTTTAAATCAAGTCTAACACAGCTAAGTCAATCTGCATAGTTCGCTGCTAAGCCGCCCTCGATGCTTGTAATCCAGAAATATCATGACTTTTCACAAGGTTTGTGCTATTCCGTTGCAGCGTCATGGTGACTGAAAAATATTAAGAGTGTATTTATATTTAAGTGAGTTTCATAAATGTTCCTCAAAAAAATCATCATCAAAACCATGGCAGTTTGTCTGATTGTATTGACGCCAGTTACAAAAGCTTTCAGCGAGGAGCAAATCGCTGCTCCAGGCGACGAACTCGTTAATTTACCAGAACCCGCTTGGCTACAGACAATGAAGCTCATCGACTATGAGCTGCTGGGTGTCACGGGTTTTGTGACCTATCTGGGCGTAAAAAGTTGGGACTGGGGTTCGAGTCGATTCAAATTCAATGACGAGGGCTGGTTTAGCGCCGACACGGGGAGCGGTGGCCAAGACAAGTTGGGCCACTTTTACTCAAGCTATATCATGGCGGAATTCCTATACACCCAGGCTCGGAAAGCAAGGCCTCAGGGGATGGAACGCAATGATTATCCGGGGCTTTATGCCTGGCTGATCATGCTCTATGTAGAAGTCTTTGATGGGGTATCCAAGGACCATGGCTTCTCTTATGAGGATTTGATCATGAATTCTAGTGGGATCGGGCTTGCCATGCTGCGGGATCGGTATCCTAAGCTTGCAGAAACCATGGATTTCAGAATTGAGTATAGCCCAAAGCGTTTTGTAGAAACAAAACATCCGATTACAGACTACATGAACCAGCGCTACATGGTGGTTCTAAAGCCGGCCGGATTCGATTCCCTTGCCGATACCCCCCTGAAATACTTTGAGTTTAGTGCAGGGTACTTTGCAAGGGGCTTCAAAAACGATGATCCAGAAATCCGAGAGACCTTTGTGGGCGTGGGACTCAACCTAAACGAATTGCTATTCAAGCCTGCGACGCGGCACTTTTCGTATGCTCATCATGGCAATGACTTTTTTAATTATGTCCAAGTTCCAGAGACTTACCTGCGATATGGGACGAGTCGAAAGGAATCAGGAGGTTCCTAGACTGGGTTTACTCTAGACATTTTGAGTGATTCAGGCTAAACCTATGCTTTTTTGGCGCCAGTAAGACGAGAAGGACTTAAAGGCCGAATGAAGAATGCGACCATAAAATCGAGAAACTCTTTAGAGATCTTTCGGGATGTGGTTCTCGCCCTTTTTCTGCGAGAGGTTAAGACGCGCTTTGGTAAGTTTCGTTTGGGTTGGGCTTGGGCTTTGATCGAGCCACTGACTCATGTGGCAATATTTTCTCTGATGTGGGGTCTTCGAGGGACTTGGGAGATTCTTGGGCACTCAGCTCCCCTATTTATATTTTTAGGGATCATGCCCTACAATCTTTTTTCTAATAACATGACGCGATCCATGAATGCGGCGTCCGCAAATCGGGGTTTATTTAACTTTCAGCAAGTGCGGCCAATCCATACCTTGATCTCTCGCTGGCTCTTAGAGCTGTTTATTTTTGTGATGGTGTGTGCGGTTTTTATTCTAATCCTGTGGTGGTTTCAGGTGGATGTTGCCGTTCATGATCCTGGCCTTGTTCTAGAAGCGTTATTTTTCCTTGTGATTCTATCGATTGGGGCCGGTTTGTGCACATCGGGTCTGGTGACCATGTTCCCAGAAATGGAGAAGGTCGTTCCGATGCTCACCAGGCCGCTGTATTTTCTATCTGGAATCTTTTATGCAGCGGCTACCCTACCATCGGCAGCCGTCAAGGCCTTAGCTTGGAATCCTATATTCTGTGCGATTGAGCTGATTCGAGAGGGTTATCTGGGCTTACCCCTATCACCCTATATTTCAGAGACATACCTCGTTAAGGTTGCCCTCATCACGCTATTAGTAGGGCTTTACCTTCACAAGCGGACTTGGATACGGATGGTAGCAACATGATCGAGCTGAAGAATGTAACAAAGTCCTATGCTACTAAGCGAGGGCGAAAATATGCCTTGCGCAATGTGAGTTTTAAAATTCCCACCAACGCCAGCGTGGGCATTTTAGGGCGAAATGGAGCAGGTAAGAGTACCTTGCTAAGGTTGATCGGCAAGATTGATTATCCCGATCGAGGGCTTATCCAGAGTTCAGCCAGTATCTCTTGGCCAGTGGGGCTAGGGGCATTTCAGGGCAGCATGACCGCTCGGGAAAATACTCGATTCGTGTGCCGTATCCATGGGGTGGAAGATGCTGCTGAAGTTGAACGACAAGTAGCGGAATTTGCTGATATTGGGGACTACTTTGATATGCCAATTCAGAGTTATTCGTCAGGAATGCGCTCACGATTTTCCTTCGGCTTGTCGATGTCATTTCGTTTCGACGTCTACCTGGTTGATGAGGTGACGGCGGTTGGCGACAAAAATTTCCGAGCAAAATGTTCGGCAGCAATGACAGCCAAGCAAGAGACATCATCCTTTATTATGGTGTCCCACAATTTGAATGAGTTAATAAAGCACTGTGAAGTAGGTTTACTGCTCAATGATGGTCAGTTGACATACTATGATGATATCCGAGAAGCAGTCGCTAGCTATAAGAAAATGGTGTGAATTTTGAAAATTTCTGAACCGAGAAAATTTAGAAAACTAAGACGCAACCCAAAGCTCTTTCTTAAAGATTCGCGGGCAAAGCAATTGTATGAGGAGCACAAGGCGAAGGGCACTCATCGCCGGATGCTTCAGCATCAATTTGCCTACTGGGTCGCAATACCGTTCGTGATTTGTGCTCTTTACCTGACTATATTTGCAGCCGATCGCTTTGCGAGCAAGGCAGAGCTTATAGTAAAAAGAGTGAATGGAGCCGAGAGTTTAAACCTTGGTGCTTTAAGCTTGATTGGTGGCTCCAGTAACTCGGCCGCAGACGCAATGCTGGTTCAAGAATATATTCTTTCGATGGCGATGATGGATCATCTCCATGAAAAGATTGCTTTGCTTGATCATTTTCGTTCTGAAAAAGTCGATTTCGTTTTTCGTTTAGGCTCGAATACAAGCCGAGAGGAGTCTTACGCGTACTATCTCAATCGTGTTCGTGTGGACTTCGATGAGTTATCAGGAGTTATGACAATCGAGGCGCAGGGTTTTGAGCCTAGCTACGCTCAAAAAATTGTTCAAGTCATCAGTTCCGAGAGTGAAGCCTTCCTCAACCGGATCAACCATGACTTGGCTGCTGAGCAAATGGAGTTTGTAGAAGAAGAAGTCGTTCGCGCTCAGGATAACTTAAGAGCGGCGAAGCAGAATATGATCGCATTTCAGAGTAAGCATAACATTGTTCAGCCTGAAGAGCAGTCGAAGGCTGTGGTTGGTGTGGTTAACGAGCTAACAGCGAGTAAAACCAAGCTTGAGGCGGAATTGAAAACCCTTCTTGGTTACATGAACCCCAAAGCACCAGAAGTTGAAGCATTGCGAAATCGTATTTCAGCCATCAATGAGCAGCTTGCCGGTGAGAACCAAGGGTTTACCAGTACAGGTAGTGGCTCACAGTCTCTCGGAAAACTAACGGCCGAGTATCATGACTTGGTCTTAAACTTCAATTTTGCCCAAGATGCTTATAAAACAGCTCTTGTTAGCCTAGAAAAAACCCGTGTAGAAAGCACGCAAAAGAAGAAGTTTTTGGTGGTCGTGAGCCGTGCCTTTAAACCAGAAGACGCAACACACCCCAAAGTGTTTTATAACCTGGTGACGATCTTCTTTGGGTTGCTAGTACTATACGGAGTCGTGACACTGTCTATCGAAATTGTAAGAGAGAATCGAGCGTAGTTATGAACATACGAAGCCTTATCATACTTGGAAGCCTGTTCTTAGGGACTAAGTCTTTAGCAATAGAAAATATGGATGTCAGCCAAGAGCAAACTGCTGTGGAAACCAAGGTGCGTGATAGCAATATCCTGCCTTTCGGAGCAAACCTATTCCAGGGTAGTTTTTCCAAAGAGTCGTTTAAAGGTTTTAACCCAGACTATCAGATTGATGTAGGGGATGCCATCAGCGTTCAATTCTGGGGGGCTGTAGAGTTTCAGCAGAATCTAATCGTTGATGCCCAGGGAAATATCTTTCTACCCAAAGTGGGGCCAGTTCGTGTGCTTGGTGTAAGAAACCAAGACTTGAACGCGGTGATTAAGAAAAAAGTTTCTCAGGTCTATCTCAAAAATGTTGGCGTCTATACTAACCTTAATACCAATCAATCTGTAAAAGTATACGTTACCGGCTTTGTAAATAGTCCAGGGCTTTACGGTGGTCTTAACACCGACTCTGTTCTTTATTACCTCGATAAGGCTAAGGGAATTGATTTAGATCGTGGTAGCTTTGTCGAAGTGAGTTTGCTTCGCAATGGCAAGAAAAAGCTCAGTATTGATCTTTATGAGTTTATTCTCAAAGGTTCTATGCCAATCGTCCAATTTCACGATGGTGATACGATCCTTGTGGAATCTCGAAAGCCGAGCCTTATTATCAAAGGACTGGTGCAAAACGCGAATAGCTTCGAGTTGAGCTCCTCCACCATCGATTTAAAACGTCTACTAGAATTGGCGAGACCATCAGCTGAAGCGACGCATATTCGCGTTGAAAGTAATTCTGGCGATCAGAAAACTCATGCCTACCACATGATTAAGAAGGCAAAAGGTCTGATCTTTCGAGCAGGTGACGAAATTACCGTCGTCAATGATAAGCAGCGGGGTAACCTGTCAGTTCGAGTTCAGGGTGAACACAAAAGCAAACGAGAGTTTATTGTTAAGCCAGGGGCTACGATCGCTGATATTCTCGACCAGGTAGAGTTGAGCAACCTCTCCGATCAGGATCACGTTCAGCTATTCCGTAAACGGGTTCAGGCAACCCAGAAGGTGAGACTTGCTGAGTCTTTAGACAAGCTAGAACAATCTATTCTGGGTGCGACCTCTGTCACCAAAGAGGAAGCTGAAATTCGTGCCCGAGAGGCTGAGATGCTCCTCAAGTTAGTGGAGCGTGCCCGTCGCGTGGAACCCAAGGGTCAAGTCGTGCTGGCAAAGGACTTGGAGCGATCGCAGATCATACTCGAAGAAGACGATTTACTGGTGATTCCTCAGAAGACCAACGTTGTAATGATTCACGGTGAGGTTCAATTTCCCAATGCAGTCATCTATCGAGAGAATCTCGATGTGAAAGATTATATTGCCCAATCCGGTGGTTTTACAGATAGAGCGGATGAGGATAAGATTCTTGTTCTCCATCTCGATGGCTCATTCTCTATTCAAGATAGTGGTTGGTTTACAGGCAATATCAAGCTGCGACCAGGGGATGAGATCTTCGTTATTCCTGAGGTTGATAGCAAGACTTTCCAATTGGGTAAAGATGTGGCGCAAGTGCTATTCAATGTTGCAGCTACAGCTCGTATCTTACTAGCCCTCTAATCTCGGAAGATGCAATGAAACGATACCTGACCCTATCTAAAGGCATTCGAAACTTTAAAGCTCTCGAAACGTTTCTTGGGGGAAGGGTCGACTATGGGTGGCCCAAAAGTCTTCGCTTCAAGGTACTTACCTGGGGGCGAAAGATCGAAGCTGATCGTGGTGAGCAACTCAGCCGAATTACTGGCAGGGGTTTGATACGCTTGGAAGATGGCTTCTTTGCCTATCAGCTTCATCCCTCGCTTGGATCACCAAGACTATCCCTCATTGCTGACCCTGTGGGTATCTACTACGACGCCAGTCGTCCGAGTCAGCTTGAGGATCTCCTCAATCAAAGTGCTGGCCTAAATCGAGAGCAACTTGCACGCACGAAGGGAATCCTAGCAACGATCAAAGAAGAAGCGCTGAGTAAGTACAATCACCAAAGCCTTTGTCGTGACCAGGACCTAGATCAGGCTCACGATCGCAAGAGAATTTTGATCGTCGATCAAACGTTTGGCGACCGCTCGGTGTATTATTCGGGGGCTAGTGCTCAAGACTTTAAGGCGATGGTGGCAGCTGCTGTTAGGGAGAACCCAGAAGCTCAGATCTTTGCCAAGATTCATCCAGACGTAAAGCTAGGGACAAAAAAGGGTTATCTTAAAGACTTTTTGCCAGATAATGTAACGCTCATTGATCGTGACTTAAATCCAGTCTATCTGCTTGGTCAGGTAGACCATGTTTACACAGTTAGCTCGCAGGTGGGGTTCGAAGCTTTGCTCCTAGGTAAGTCGGTAACCTGCTTTGGAGTTCCGTTTTATGCGGGCTGGGGTCTGACAGACGACCGAAGAACGTGTGAGCGACGAAAGAACAAGCTGTCTATCGAGCAACTTGCCTACCACACTTTGGTTGACTACTGCCTTTACGTCGATCCCGTCAAAGATTGCCTGTGTGAAATTGAAGACACATTAGACCTTCTGAAACAAAAAGAACCGATGAAAATTCGGCACTACGATAAGATCTATGCCTTAGGCTTAAGTTTCTGGAAGCGGTGCTTCATGCCGTTTTATCTTCGGCCTCATGTTAAAAAATTGCGATTTATCCGCCAGGTTAAGTCATTGAGTCGAGCTACTTCAGGTGCTGCGGTACTTGTATGGGGCTATCAGCATGAGAAGGACGTGGCTTTGGCTCGCAGCAAAGGCTATCAGATCTTGCGGATTGAGGACGGCTTCATTCGGTCTGTAGGATTGGGAACAGATCTCAAGCGACCTTCATCTCTAGTGATAGAAGAGCAGGAACTTTACTACCATGGATCAAAGGAAAGTCGGCTGGAATCCATTCTAGCGCGACAGACCTTCAGCCCAAGCATTCTACAGCGGGCGGAAAAACTGATCGAGACTATCAAGCAAAGCAAAGTCACGAAATATAATGTAGGTGCTCAGGATGATGTTTTGTTCACAAGAGGTGAACATGACTCACGAACAGTTCGCTTAGTTGTAGGTCAGGTGCCGGGAGATGCCTCCCTCAAACTTGGAGGCGTTGATTGTTTCGGGGACGCTGGTTTGCTCCGTTTTGTGCGGGATCAATTTCCAGATAGCTTTATTGTTTATAAGCCTCATCCTGATACCATTTCAGGCAATCGATCCAAGGCATCAGTTCCAGAAAATCTTTACGACGTCATGCTTGTAAATCAGAGTATTATCAAATGCTTCGCTGCCTGTGATGCCGTTCATGTGCTTACCTCATTGGCCGGTTTCGAAGCCTTGATTCATGGCAAACAGGTCTTTACCTATGGGATGCCGTTTTATGCAGGGTGGGGCCTTACCATTGATCGGCATCAGCGAAAAGAGCGCTCAAGAGACCTTAGCCTGGCGGAGTTAGTAGCGGGAACGTTGATATTCTACCCACACTATTTCAGCTGGTCGAAACGAGCTGTCAGCAGTGTCGAGAGTATCATTGATGAGATACGTACAGATATGGAAAAAAACGTTACTCAGAATCAAAAAAGCGGAATCAATCGCTGGTGGACAAAGCTTCGTTACTTTAAAGAAGCTCTATTATATTAAGGCAAGACAGCCCATGATGCAGGCTCGTCAATGAGATCTGGTTAAGATAGATGAAAGTTCTCACAATTATGTTCTGCTTGGAAAAATATTGTTATTTTTCTACTTCAAAGAGCATATTTTTCTAGACTACCTGTCTTAAATCATCTATTTACTGGCTTTCAAGGCCGTAGGCTAAACATGGCAGCAGCGGGCTTTGGTTTCTTTTTTGACAAGCCCACTTTATTTCGCCGCTAACTGCAATATTTCAGATTTTTGAGGTTCCTTTGAACATCCTATTGCTTCAGGGTCCGATGGGTCCCTTTTTTCAAAAATTTGCCAAGCAATTGGAAGCTGATGGCCATCGAGTCATTAAAGTGAATTTCAATGGTGGTGACATATTCTACAGCCGTGGACTTAAGTCTGTCTCCTTTCGTGGTCAATTGGATCAGTTATCCTGGTTTCTTAAACAGCTGATCGCTCAACACCATATTGATGTGGTCTATGGCTATGGAGACTGTCGGGATCATCATCGCGTTGCAACCAAAGTTTGTGCTGACCAATCTGTTCCGGTGTACTACTTCGAGGATGGGTACCTAAGGCCAGATTATATCACTTGTGAGCTAGGTGGGGTGAACGACAATTCATCACTTCCTCGCGATCCCGAGTTTTATCGAAAGCAGCCGAAGGGGCCTTTGCCAAAAACCGAAAGCATAGGCTTCGACTTCTATCAGCGCATTCTCCATGCTGTTGCCTACTATTTTTTCTCGTTCATACTGCGACGTCAATTCGCTCACTATAGTCATCATCGTTCGTTCTGTGGTTTCTATGAGGCACGCTGTTGGATTAAAGCTTGGCTTCTGAAGCATCCACAACGTTGGCTGTCTGGCCGACGATTAGCCGGCTTACAACGAAAGTGGGGTAGTCGTTTCTATTTGATGCCATTGCAAATCAAAGATGATTCTCAGATCCGCTTTCACTCTGACTTTCCCGATGTGGCGTCCTCAATTAAGGTGGCTGTGTCTTCCTTTGCCAAACACGCTCCTACCGACACGGCGCTAGTTATCAAGCACCACCCTATGGATCGAGGCCATAGCAACTACCAGCATCTGATCAAGCAGCTTGTTAAAGAGCATAAGCTTGGTGATCGTGTTGTCTATATCTACGATGGGCCTAACCCGTGGCTCCTTCGAAAGTGTTTAGGCGTAGTGCTTATAAATTCCACGATGGGGATTAGTGCTCTGGTTCACGGCAAGAAAGTTAAGGCTTTAGGTCGAGCGATTTATGATATGCCAGGGCTTTGCTTTCAAGGTGAGCTATCAGGGTTTTGGGCAGCGGATTTTGAGCCTGATCGCGGTTTATTTGAGCGTTTTCGCTTGTATCTGGTGAAGCAGACTCAGTTAAATCAGAATTTCTATAAGCCCTTGGACAGCATCCAGGTTCCTGGTCTAAGCGGTATCGAGCCAAAAAAGCCAAGGATTCCCGTTGTTATCCAGCATGTGTTGAGCCGAAAGAATCATTTATCTGAAGAGAAGAGCGGGGTTGCGATTCCTCAAGCTTAGCTTCAAGTGCTCAGGGTGAGCACTCTGATCTGAGTTTTCGCTCATGATGAACACAGTTTATTTCGGAAGTCCATAAAAGCCAGAAGCTATGCTAGAAAAGCGGTGTATTATATGTTAGCTCTATCGCACTAGAGCGAGCGCAATCAGATGGGTTCAGTAGGCGCTGGAAAGTAGCTTCTGGCATGTGTTAATTGAGCAGACGGATTTCTGAATCATTTACCTCACATTTCTCATGCCACACTTTGCAAAAGAGCCCTTTTGCTCAATCGATTCGAACAATGTGCAATATATCGAGGTTTCCTTACCTTATTTGTAATGGGATTTGATCGAGAATTAACTGGGACATAGACAATGGACGTACGAACCAGCCTGAATAGCGAAGTGGTGTCTCCTATCATCGACTCCATAAGCGTTGCTAAAAAGTGTCTTCGGGAGGAAGCTCAGGAGCTGATGAAGCTAGCTGATTCTGTTAGTTGCGAGTTTTCTGAAGCGATCGATGCGATTTATGGCTGTCAGGGTAGATTGATAGTCTTAGGGATGGGTAAGTCAGGGTTGGTGGGCAAGAAAATCGCCGCTACCCTAGCTTCAACAGGTACGCCGAGTTTTTTTATTCACCCAGGTGAAGCCTTTCACGGTGATTTAGGCATGATCGTGCCGCAAGATATGGTTCTGCTCCTTTCCTATAGCGGTGAGACAGCTGAGATCTGCAGTCTTCTCCGGCCCCTAAAGCAATTTGGTAACAAAACCATTGCCATTGTTGGCAACAAAGACTCAACACTTGGTCGTGAAGTTAATTATTGTTTGGAAGCGAAAGTAGAGCAGGAGATTTGCCCACTCAACCTAGCGCCGACATCCTCTACCACAGCGGCGATGGCTCTTGGTGATGCAATCGCGGTGACCTTGATGAAGAAGCGAAACTTCGCTGCGGAACAGTTCGCCAGGTTTCATCCTGGTGGAAGCCTTGGTCGAAGACTCTTAACCCGAGTAGAAGATGTCATGCTTAAAGACGATCTGCCCATGGTAACGGCAGACGATGGCATCGAAAAAGTTATTTTTACAATGACTGCATCGGCAATTGGGATTGCAATTGTTGCTAACGATCGTAAGCTCCTGGGAGTCATAACTGACTCAGACATTCGATCGGCATTCGCATCGATTGAAACTTTGAAAGATGTGCAAGCAAAAGACATCATGACGCCTCAGCCAAAAACTATTTTGGCGTCGACCCAGATTAGCCAGGCACGTGAATTTATCAAGGAGAATCCCTGTCGCGCTTTGGTCGTTTTAGATGATAACGAAAACATCGTTGGTCTCTATGGAAGAGATCGATTTAACTAATGGTCCATAATAGCGAACCGTAAACAGATGTGGATGATGATGCAGAAAACTATCAGATTTAAAGACATCGAACTAAGTAATGATCGACCGTTTGTATTGTTCGCGGGCAACAATGTGATCGAGTCCAGAGACCTTGTTATGAAGACCGCGGAAACTTTGAAGGAAGTTACTGCTAAGCTGAGTATTCCCTATGTGTTCAAGGCTAGCTTTGATAAAGCGAACCGTTCTTCGAACAAATCCTTTCGAGGCCCAGGGCTTGATGAAGGACTCAAAATATTGCAAGAAGTTAAATCAAGTTTCGACTTGCCCATTATTTCAGATATTCATGAGCCTTATCAGGCAGCACCTGCTGCTGAAGTTTGTGATGTTATACAACTACCCGCATTTTTAGCTCGCCAGACTGATTTGGTGAATGCCATGGCAGCGACTAGCGCGGTGATTAATATAAAGAAGCCGCAATTTCTCGCTCCCCATGAGATGGGGCATATATTGAGTAAGTTTGAAGAAGCAGGGAATGATCAAACAATTCTTTGTGAGCGAGGCACAAGCTTTGGGTACAACAACCTTGTCGTCGATATGCTTGGCTTCCAGGTGATGAAAGAAACTGGTCATCCTGTGATTTTTGATGTGACTCACGCACTGCAAATGCCTGGTGGCCGCAAGGATTCAGCGGATGGCCGTCGGCAGTTTGTAACATCATTGGCTCTGGCTGGAATGTCACAGAAGATAGCTGGGATTTTTCTAGAGACCCATCCTGATCCTGATCAGGCCTTGTGTGATGGACCTTGTGCCTTGCGTTTGGATCGGGTGGAGGTGTTTTTGGATCAGATGAAGAAGATGGATGATCTGGTTAAGTCTCTTAGCGATATAGATACAATTTAAGAATTATGCTCAAGGTAGTAGTTCCTGAGCTTCGGTAAGTACGAAGGTGGTTTTAACGCATGTGTGGAATAGTTGGATATATTGGGGATCGACCGGTTGTTGACACTCTCGTCGCGGGGTTGAAAAAGTTAGAGTATAGAGGCTACGATTCTTCTGGCATTGCTGTAACTAATGAGCATGGTAGTGTCAGCACAGTTAAGGAAGCTGGTAAACTTGTTAACTTGATCGCTCAATTGCCGAACCTGCCTACTACTTGCAAGTCTGGAATAGGTCATACAAGATGGGCGACACATGGCAGGCCAGACAGAGGCAATGCACACCCACATACTGCGGAAGGTATAACGCTGGTCCACAACGGAATCATCGAAAACTTCGATGATCTTAAAAATGTGCTGCTGGAAGAGGGGTTTGAGTTTAACTCAGAGACGGATTCTGAAGTTGTCGCTAAACTATTAAGCTCTTACCTTCGATCGGGTGTTGAGCCAGACGTTGCCATAAAGATGGCGCTTGATAAGCTTGATGGCGCTTATGCGTTGGGGGTTATTTTTCATAGTCGTCCAGAAAATCTTTATGTGGCAAAGAAGGGCTCTCCTCTTGCTATTGGTAAAGGAAACGGAGAGATTTTCTTCGGTAGTGACATCTCGAGCTTTGGCGAGTTTTGCCAGTCAGCCTACTTTCTGAAAGACAATGAATGGGCACGTTTGTCTGTAGAGGGTATCTCTCTTTTTAAAAGTTCAGGTGAAGCCGCTCCGTTAGATCTCAAAGAAATATCTTGGGAACCTGGTATCGTAGATAAGGGCGAATTTCCTCACTTTATGCTGAAGGAAATTCACGAACAACCGGATGTGATTCGCCGAGCTATTCAAGGCTATACAAGCGATAACTCCTTAGATTTGAAGAAGCTTGGTATCGAAAGGCTTGAAGTTAGTAAGCTTGAGCAAATTCATATTGTTGCTTGCGGAACAGCCTATATTGCGGGATTAGTCTGTCGGTCATTCATTGAAAGAACCTTGCAAATCCCGGTGAATGTTGAAATTGCTAGTGAATTTCGATATAGAGAGCCGTTTCTTCTAGGAGATAGAAAAACCCTTGTCATCGTTATCTCTCAATCAGGTGAGACGGCAGACACATTGGCGTCTCTGAAGTATGCGGCGGGCCACGAGTGTCAAACATTATCAATTTGCAATGTTCCATTCTCCAGCATTGTTCGGCACAGCCAAAGCTCTATACTCATGACTGCTGGTCCAGAAATTGGTGTTGCATCTACTAAAGCTTTTATTGGTCAGATACTTTGCCTGTACCTATGGTCTCTAGCTGCAGGGAAAGAAAAAGGTTTTACTTCTATTGTTGAGATAGACGAGGCTCTCGCTGAACTCAAGCAGCTTCCCAATCAGGTTGCAAAAGTTCTAGAAACGAAGTCGGATATTGAGAAGATCGCTGCGAAGTATAATGGCTATAAAAGTTTTCTTTTTGTAGGTCGTGGCTCAAGCTATCCAATTGCTATTGAAGGAGCGCTCAAGCTTAAGGAAATCTCCTACATCCATGCAGAGGCCTATGCAGCTGGTGAGCTCAAGCATGGTCCTATTGCGCTCGTCGACAAGGATATGCCAGTCCTGGCAATCGCACCTAACGATCGTTATCAGGAAAAAACAGTTTCAAACATTCTAGAGATAAGAGCAAGAAACGGAATTATTATTGGTCTTGGGGATAGTGAAAACAAACATCTGGCATCGGTCTGTGATGATTTGATGTCAGGTCCTTCTTCTTCAAACGAAGTATTTCAAGCCTTGCTATCTACGATCCCTCTTCAACTGTTTTCCTACTATGTAGCTTGCCAGCGCGGAGAAGACGTGGATCAACCGAGAAATTTAGCAAAATCAGTAACAGTTGAATAAAAAATATAGATTGAAGATAAGGAATCATCAGATGAGCGTAGCGATAGTAGTTGGCACGAGACCAGAAATTATAAAGGTTGCTCCACTAGTGTGGGAACTAGAGAAAAGAAACCTAGATTTCTTTATTGTCCACTCCAATCAACACTACAGTCCTGAAATGGATGCGGTCTTTTTTGAAGATCTAAACCTTCCAGCACCCAAGTACAATCTGCATGTTGGCTCAGGCTCCCATGGAAACCAAACAGGCAATATCTTAATTAAGATTGAACCAATTTTTGAAAAAGAGATGCCAAAGGCTGTCTTGGTCCAGGGAGACACTAATACTGTTCTTGCTGCGGGAATGGCCGCATCGAAACTTGGTATCCTTGTAGGACATGTTGAAGCAGGTCTTCGATCTTACGATAGAACAATGCCCGAGGAAACCAATAGGGTTATCGTTGATCACTTGTCAGACTTTCTTTTTGCTGTAACTGATAAGCAACATCAGATCCTACTTAGCGAAGGGGTTGAGAAGGAAAAAATCCACACTGTTGGCAATACGGTTATCGATACTCTCTACCAAATGAGAGAATATGCAGAGCTGCCGCTTGATCTGCAGCTTGCCAAGGACGAGTATGTTTTGTTGACAGCTCATAGAGCGAGCAATGTTGATTCTGAAGCTAGTCTTATGTCTTTTATGGAGGCAATAAACTCTATTGCCTCAAGATTCGAGATGCCGGTTCTATTCCCAATACATCCTCGAACTGCGAAGATGGTTGAAAATTCGCCTCACAGTTTTCATAAGAATATTAGGGTGATCCCGCCGCAGAGTTACAAAGCTTTTTCTGCGATACTTGCCAATGCTAGACTTGTCGTTACTGACTCCGGTGGACTCCAGGAGGAGGCCTGCGCTCTCCAGGTTCCTTGCGTAACGATTCGAGAAAATACAGAGCGACCTGAGACGATAGAAGTTGGTGCAAATATTCTAGCTGGAATTGATCCAGAAAAAGTTATCGATGCTTGTGAGCTAATGCTTAATAGAGCACGAGATTGGTCCTGCCCCTTTGGTGATGGTACAACCGCCAGGAAGATTATTGATATTCTTCAAAAAAATATTCCTGAATTGCACTCCAAGTCCAAGGACAAGCATGCGGTGACGGTTGTTGGGTTAGGATACATGGGTTTGCCAATGGCCTTACTTCTAGCTGAAGCAGGTCACGATGTTTCTGGCTTTGACATTAGTAAAAAGAAGATTGATATGCTTGTTGATGGTAATCTTCCTTTCGATGAGCCAGGCCTGCCAGAGCTCTTTGCGAAAGCAAGGAATTCGATAGAATTTTCCACGAACCTTCGAAAGTCTGACTCTTATCTTATTTCTGTTCCTACTCCTATTAAGGATAGGAAGTGCGATTTAAGCTACGTTGAGAGGGCATTTGAAGCAGTCCTTGAAGTTTGTGATACTGGCGACCTTGTGGTTGTTGAATCAACGATTCGTCCAGGAACGTGTCGCGACGTATTGCAACCACTAGCTGACAAAAAAAATAAGCAGGTTTTGATTGCTCATTGCCCAGAACGTGCAATTCCGGGGTCAACGATCCATGAGTTAAAACACAATGCGCGGTTGGTAGGTGGTCTGTGTGCAGATTCTACAAAGGCGGCAGTTAACTTGTATTCCTCATTTGTCGAGGGAGAAGTTGTCCCTTGTGAAGCGACGACTGCGGAGCTAGCAAAGGTTGCAGAGAATACATTCCGGGATATCAATATAGCTTTTGCCAACCAACTTGATGCGATAACCGAAGATCTCGGTGTGTCCTCATTGGATGTGATTAAGCTGGCTAACCTTCATCCAAGGGTCAGCATTCTCCAGCCTGGCATTGGTGTCGGTGGGCATTGCATCGCCATTGATCCTTGGTTTCTCATTGAACAACAAGAAGAAGGTAGCCTGATTGAAGAGGCAAGGGTTGTTAATGATGCCCGACCAGGAGTTATTGCGCAACGTCTGGCTAAAGTTTGCAATGAAAATGGTTACAAGAGAGTTGGTATTCTAGGCGTGGCTTATAAGCCTAACGTGGACGACACGCGAGAGACTCCTGTGCTTCATATCGCTGATGAACTTGAACGTCTTGGGTTAGAAGTTGTTTGTCATGATCCTCTCGCAGTCAATTTCGATCGAGAGTTAGTCGACTTTCAAGCGATTGAGGACTTCGCTGATTTGATTTTTGTAGCGGTAGAGCACGATGTTTTTAGCGACTATCGTATTTCTAAACCTCTTGTGAATAAGCTCGGTAAGCCTTTAATTCAGTTTAGTAGCTACCATAGCTTGCCTGAAACATTGAAAAAATCTTTAAGGGCTTAATGATTTTTTATCGGGAAGCTGATCTCGTGCTCTGGCATGGCAAACTTAAAGAAGAAAACTATTTTATCAAGCAGATGCCTTCATCAATTTAAAGATAGAATGAGCGTAAGCGAAAGTTACTGCAGTAAGCATGAAGCAAACAGTTGAGGAAAGACCAAAAATGACAAGCATCACTGATCAGCGTAGACATCCTTTAAAAGTGAAGGGGTCTCCTCTTTTGAATTCACGTCAACAATGGATTTGTATGCAGGTAACCGGCAATAAAGTTCTGGATGTTGGTTGTGGGCTTGGGAGTGTATCAAAATCTTTGGCGATGCTTGGTAAGGAAGTAGTTGGAATTGATACCAATGCTGCTGCAATTGAGCAAGCAAATAGAACTTTTGTCGATGCTGAAGGAAGATCGGAAAAACTTAAGTATATCCAAAAGTCGTTCTTTGATCAAAGCCTGGGATACAAGGAGTACGACTGTATTGTTTTAGATTGCATTATTCAGACTTTTGCCAATCCATTTGTGGTTATTGACCGTTGCCTTTCACTATTGAACGAGAATGGCAGATTAGTGCTAACCGTGCCTTTTGATACCCAAAAATTTTTCAACAAAGAGAGACAGCTGTTCGTTTGCGATTCGGCAAGATTGCTGAATAAAGAATTTCGGGTAACAGATCATGAAATAAGCTCAGACTGGATAGGCTTTTCTTCTCTCAGAGAACGCTCCAGCTCTGATCGATTTGATGAGTTGTACTGGAATATATTTAGAAAAACTGAACAACTGCTCTTAGAATCAGTTAGACGCTCACATCCACTGGCTGAAGTGAGAAAGAATACTGGAAATTTAGAAGTTGAAGCCTACCAGTCCAAACTGATTCCCAAGCAGTCAATAGTCTTTAATGATGGGGGAGAGGTTATAGATTCAGAGGTTACAAGTTTCAAGCAAGGCTCAGATAGAAAACTAATCGAAGAACTTAGATGTACGATAAATGAGGCTAAGGAACGTGAGTCTGAGCTATTAGAAAAAATACGAGAAATTAAACTGGATAACACTGAATTAGAGAAGCAAAACAACCTTCTCAAGTCGAGGGAATTAGTTTCAAACGAATTTTCCGAAGACGCTCAAAAAAAGCTAAGAAAGCATATTCTATCGCTGGAAAAAGAAGTGTCAAAATATCAGCGCTCGCATTCCTATAGATTGGGGTACTCTCTTATAACTCTTTATAAGAATCCGAAGAGTTTTTTTCGTAGCTTGAGGAACATATTTTCTTCCTTCAAGAAAGTCCCCTACGACCCTGCAGTTCATGAATTAGGGGATAAACTGCTATTGGAAGCATTTCTAGGGAAGAAGCAACAGGAAGTCTCGCAGAATAATGGGGTGGGAGAAGCAGGGAAAGTTAACGAACTCAAACAAGACTACATTGACTGGCCGGAGTTTATCCCAGTGGGCAAAAAGCAAGCCAGTGGCAAGATAAAAGCTGCATCGATTTTCGATCAGTTTAGCGAAGAATGTTTCAAGTACGAAATTGATATTGTTCCCGTCACAAAAAGAGGCTGGAAACAGGAGATCATCGAGGGCAAGCCTGATATTCTCTTTTTGGAGTCATCCTGGGCTGGTAACAATGGTGAGTGGACCTATGCTATGGTTAGCTACAAGAAACCTCATCTTGGTGGGGCACTTCAGAATATGATCAATTTTTGTAAAGGAATGAATATTCCGGTTGTGTTCTGGAACAAGGAAGATCCAACTAACTTTGAGCATTTCGTTGATTTAGCGAAAGACTGCGATTATATTTTCACAACTGATGAAAATATGATTCCTAAATATCGGAAGCAGGTTGGCCACAAAAATGTATTTTGTTTACCCTTTGCTGCTCAGCCTCAGGTCCATAATCCAGTACAATCAAAAGGTCTGAAAAAATACGATATTTGTTTCTCAGGAAGTTGGTATGAAAATATACCTAGTCGAAAATCTCAAATTAATCTTCTACTTAGTGCTGCAAAAAACTATAATCTTCATATTTACGATAGAATGCTTTTTGCAAAAGACCATAGGAAAGGAAGAGTATTTCCTGAGAAGTTTCAAAAGTACATAGCCGGTTCTCTTCCGTATAAGAAGATGTTGACAGCCCACAAACAGTACAGGGTTTTCTTAAATGTTAATTCAGTTGAAAACTCTCCGACAATGTGCTCAAGAAGGATATTCGAGCTTTTGGCAAGTGGGACGCCGGTTATTTCGACCAAAGGGAAAGCTATAAAACGTTTATTTGGTAACTACGTGACTGAGGTTAGCTCTGAGAAGCAGGCCCGGGTGGCTATTGACTCCATTATTAACGGGGACAAGAGAGAGCTGAATAAGCAAAGGCATCGAGCTATGAGAATGATTTTTGCGAATCACACCTATTCTAATCGTTTAGATATGGTTATGGAAAAAGTTGGTATTCCTAAAAAGAAGGAGAGCGAGAAGGTTTCTGTAGTAGTATCAACTAATCGAGAATCTTTCTTAGACCGACTGGTTGAAAATTTGAATCGGCAGACGTTGAAAGAATTTGAGGTGGTCATCGTTCTAAATGGGCCCTCTATGAATAGAAAGCCTTTTGAAAAAATTCGAAAGGGAATTTCTGTTTCAATTTATGAAAGTGCCGCTGGTACTTTAGGGTATTCCCTTAACCTGGGTATAGAAAATTCTAGCGGAGAATTTTTATTCAAGATGGATGACGATGATTTTTACGGCCCACACTACTTAACTGATATGCTTGATGCTTTTAAGTATTCAGGTGCAGACGTATTAGGAAAAAAAGCGGTAATGTGTTACCTAGAAAGTAGGGATGAAGTTATCGTAAAATACCCCACTCAACAGCACTACTACACGGACTTTATTACCGGAGCAACACTTAGCTTCAGAAGATACGTTTGGAATAAGGTTAAGTTTGCAGATAGAAATAGGGGCGAAGATTCGAATTTTCTTGAAGAATGCAAAAGGAACAAGTTTATAATCTACTCAGCTGATATGTATAATTACGTAATAATGAGAAGAGCAGATCAGAACTCTCATACTTGGGTTATCAAAGAAGAGCAGTTTGCAAGGAATACGGAGAAACTTTGCAAGGGTCTGAATTTTAAGGAAATATTTGTGTAGTTGCTAGGCGATAAATTGTGAGAGAAGTCTAATTGATGAATCTGAATTATGCTAGGTGTAAGAAAAGAACCGAAGTCAATGCTTTGGTATATGGTATTGGCTATCTTTTCCTTCAGGACAATGCTTGCGAGGAAAAATATTGATGCGAGGGCTATCCGAAATTATCCTAAGCTCAACAAAGGTTAAGTACCAAAGGGGGTTTTTTATATCCACGGACAGGTGTCAGAATACCTTAGGGTGGACCGAGAAACATGTTGGTAATTAACTTTGGTTTCAGTTTGATCCTCAAAATAGTTTCGGCCACTTCGAGGACGGGTTTGGTTTTTTAGCTATTATTGGATATGCAATAGATATTCGTAGCGGCACAAACAGCATTGAAGCACTGACTCAAGGCCTTTTCCTTGCACTCAAACAATCCGAATCGAGCTTCCATGACGAGCTCGACTATATGAATGGTCGTTTCGTTTTAGTCTACCGTCGAGGTGCATCACCTATTAAGGTCCTCAATGATGCCTGTGGGCTCAGAAGCGTTTTCTATTCCGATCTACATTCGATCAAAATTTCATCGCATCCAAACTTGCTTGCTGAGAGAATTGGTTCCGAAAGAAACGGACTAGCGAAATATCTGTCAATATATACTGGCTATCACCCTCCTGCCAACACCACGCCTTGGTACAATATCTTTCAATTGATACCTAATCATTATTTGGATACTTCCAGTAAAGCCTTAAAGCGCTTTTTCCCGCGCGAAGAACTTATCCAGAGGTTGCCAACCGAAAGCAGCAGAAATGAAATTGCAGAACACCTCGCTAATCAAGTCAACCTCCTTAAGGATGAAAACCTACTCTGCTCGATCACGGCCGGTATAGATAGTCGAGTAACCCTTAGTGCTACAAAAAAGCACTCTCGAAATATTCACTACTTTACCTACTTTGGAGGTACTGGTGAAGCAGAGAAAATACTATCGACAGACAGGAAGGTGGTCTCAGATATAGTCGACAATCTGCAATTGAATCATACATTCTTTAGACTGAGAATTGAGGAAGACCTTGATATCCAGGCAGTTCTCGAAAAGCAGATGTCAGAAAGCCATCTCATCCATAATAAATCAGTTGCTACAGAATTTATCAAACGATTTCGTGGAAAAAACTATTTGCATCTGCGCTCAAACCTTTTGGAAATCACCAGACATTTTTATCGCAATGTATACCGATTAAAAAACAAATATTTGAGCCTTATAGTGTACCCAATTTGAAGCAAACCAAATTTACTGCTAAATAACGGAGGTAACCATGGCAGTGAACGAGGTTTTAAACATGTCAGATGTGAAGAGATGGACAGGTAAGAAGAAGGCTGAAGCTGTTCTTGAGATCATCAAG